>CAYQFD010000041.1:0-9821 GCA_964416795.1 uncultured Ruminococcus sp.
GAGCGCAGTGTGGCTTACATAGACCATAACACATTACAGTCGGGCTTTGAAAATGCTGACGACCACAGATATATTCAGTCGGTTTGTAAAAAACACGGTATTTATTTTTCTCGCCCCGGTAACGGAATTTGCCATCAGGTTCACTTAGAGCGTTTCGGAAAGCCCGGTAAAACCCTAATCGGCTCTGACAGTCATACCCCCACAGGCGGCGGTATCGGTATGCTTGCAATGGGTGCAGGCGGTCTTGATGTTGCAGTTGCAATGGGCGGCGGAGCATATTATATCACAATGCCCAAAATGTATAAGGTTAACCTTACAGGAAGCCTTAAACCATTTGTTACTGCTAAAGACATAAGCCTTGAAATACTGAGAATTTTGTCTGTTAAAGGCGGCGTGGGCGCTATAATCGAATGGGGCGGTGAGGGTATTAAAACTCTCTCTGTTCCTGAGCGTGCAACCATTACAAATATGGGCACTGAGCTTGGCGCTACGACCTCTATTTTCCCATCGGATGAAATCACAAGGGAATTCCTTGAAGCCGAGGGCAGAGGGGAAGATTATATAGAGCTTAAGAGTGATGAGGACGCAGTTTACGATAAGGTAATTGATATTAATCTTTCGGAATTAAAGCCACTTATTGCCTGTCCGCACAGCCCTGATAACATTGTAACGGTAGAGTCCTTAAAGGGAACAAAGGTGGATCAGGTTTGTATCGGCTCATGCACAAACTCCTCGTTACTTGATATGCTAAAGGTTGCGGCTTTGCTTAAAGGTAAGGTTATCGACCCTATGGTAAGCCTTTCAATTTCCCCAGGCTCTAAGCAGGTTCTTAAAATGCTCGCAGACTGCGGTGCTTTAACCGATATTTTAGCAAGCGGTGCAAGACTTCTTGAGTGTGCCTGCGGTCCCTGTATCGGTATGGGCTTTTCACCAAATTCTGCGGGTGTATCGCTTAGAACCTTTAACCGCAACTTCCTAGGCAGAAGCGGTACTGCTGACGGTCAGGTTTATCTTGTATCTCCCGAAACCGCAGTTGCGGCGGCACTTACAGGTGAGATTACTGACCCAAGGCTTTTAGGGAAAATGCCCGAGATTGCAATGCCTGAAAAGTTTCTTATTGATGACACTGCAGTTATAGAGCCTGCAAGTATTGAAGAAGCGTCAGATTTAGAAGTGTTAAGAGGTCCCAACATTAAGCCTTTCCCGAAAGAGCTTCCTCAGGAAGATACCTTGACGGCAGAGCTTGCTTTAAAGGTTGAGGATAACATCACCACAGACCATATTATGCCTGCGGGTGCTAAAATTCTTCCTTACCGTTCAAATATTCCGCATTTATCACAGTTCTGCTTTGGCGTTTGCGATTCCACCTTCCCTCAGCGTGCAAAAGCGCTTGGCAAGAGTATTATCGTGGGTGGCAGTAACTATGGTCAGGGCTCTTCGCGTGAGCATGCGGCACTTGTTCCTATGTATTTAGGTGTACGTGCGGTTATCACAAAGAGCTTTGCACGTATTCATGTTGCAAACCTTATTAATGCAGGTGTTATGCCGCTTACCTTTAAGAATGCTGAGGATTACGATAAATTAAATCAAGGCGATAAGCTGACTCTTTCTAATGTATTCGATGGTATGGACAAGGGTGAAATCACTCTTAAAAATGAAACTACAGGCGATGAAATAAGCCTTGTAGCAGTATTTACGGCAAGACAAAAGGCAATACTCAAAGCGGGCGGTCTTTTGAGTTATACTAAAAAGAATGGAGAAAACTAAAATGGAAACTTATGTAAATCAGGCGGTTGAACAGTTTCGTACAATTTTAGAAGAACAGATTGCACGTCAGAGAAAAATGGAAGAAGACAAGAGTTACACAGACTACAAAAAGCTTGATAAAATCATCATTGGTATTTGTAGCGGTGACGGTATAGGTCCGATTATTTCTGCCGAATCAGAAAGAGTTTTAAAATTCATACTCAAAAAAGAAATTGAAGCAGGCAAGGTCGATATCCGCACTATCAAAGGTCTTACCATTGAAAACAGAATTGCTCATAACAAAGCAATCCCCGATGACGTTCTGGCAGAAATCAAGGCTTGTAATGTTATTCTTAAAGCGCCAACCACCACATTAAAGGGCGGTACACTTGAAAGCGCTAACGTTGCTATGAGAAGAGAGCTTGACTTATATGCTAATGTTCGTCCTGTGTCAGTACCTGAAGATAATATTGACTGGACATTTTTCCGCGAGAATACAGAGGGTGAGTATGTTCTAGGCTCACGCGGTATTGAAATTCCCGACACCTTGGCCTTTGATTTCAAGGTTACTACAAATGAGGGTACAAAGCGTATTGCGCGCGCCGCTTTTGAATATGCAAGGAACAACGGTAAAACAAATGTTTCAATAGTTACCAAAGCAAACATTATGAAAAAGACCGACGGTAAGTTCTCCGAAATCTGTCACGAGGTTGCAAAGGATTACCCCGATATCGAGGTGGAAGATTGGTATATTGATATTATGACCGCAAACCTCGTTAATCCAAAAGTTCGCTCAAGGTTTCAGGTTGTTCTTCTTCCTAACCTTTACGGTGATATCATCACCGACGAGGCGGCTCAGCTTCAGGGCGGCGTTGGTACAGCAGGAAGCGCAAACATAGGTGATGTATATGCTATGTTCGAGGCAATTCACGGCACTGCACCGCGTATGATTGAAGAGGGCATAGGCGAGTATGCTAACCCTACAAGTATTCTGAAAGCCTGTGAGATGTTACTTCGCCATATCGGATTTAAAGAATATGCAGATAAGCTTGATAAGGCGCTCACAATTTGCACCCAAACCGAAAAGAAGGTTATAGTTACGGGCGAAAAAGACGGTGCAACCTGCTCACAATTTGGCGACTATGTAATGGGAACAATCGAAAAAATGTAATGTATGTTTTTTGCTCAACATATCATCTAAGAAAACAGACTCAAATGGGGAATCCCCAAATGAGTCTGTTTTCTTATGATACAATATTTTTTATCCAAGTTCCTTTTTTAACGAGATAGTAACCAAAAATATCTTTTATAAAATTGAGAGAATGAGAAATTGCAAAAATCGGTATAATGGGAAGAGAGGTGAACCTGATCATAATAAACGCCGCAGGAACTGCTATAACCCACATAAAGCCTGAGTCAAAAATCATTGTAATAGCCGATTTACCGCCTGAACGGATTGTGAAATAACACGCGTGTGCGAATGCATCAAGCGGCATTGCAATAGCCGATATCTGCATAAGTCTGGTAGCAAGATGCATTATATCTTTTTCGGTGTTATAAATCATTGGAATGAACTCGGCGGCAAAAACATAAATTATTGCTACTGTAATGCTCACAAAAACCGAAAAGGTTATGAGTTTTCGGCTGTAATCTTTTGCTTTTTCACCATCACCCGTACCTAAAATCTGACCTAAAATTATACCAATCGCAGCGCCTACTGACATAAATGCTACGCCAAAAACATTGAAAAAAGTCTGGCAGATATTGTTTGCCGCTACTACTGACAGTCCGCGTACCGAATAACATTGGCTTAGACTTGCCGTTCCCGCCGCCCACATAGTTTCATTAAGCATAAGCGGAAAGCCTTTTGCGGCAATTTTTTTAACAAGTGAAAAAGGAACATGAAGACTTCGGAAAGCACCGATTATAAACATATTCTGGTTGCAGTTTTTTCTTGTCCAGATTGCTACAATAAAAAGTTCTGCAAATCTTGAAATTACCGTTGCAATGGCGGCGCCTCTTACTCCAAGAGGAGCAAAACCGAATTTTCCGAAAATAAGAATATAATTTAAAATAAGATTTACAAAAACGGCTATTATTCCTGCGGTCATAGGTAAAACCGCTTTGCCTGTTTCCCTGAGTGTACTCGAATAACATTGCGCTAATGCATAGGGGATAAGACCTATAAGCATTATATGAAGATAGTCTTTTGCAAATGCGAGTGACGCGGCCATATCCTTTGCACTGCCTTCGCCTTTGAGATAAAGACCGATAAGCGCATCACCACCGAAAAGGAAAATCAAAATACCGATAGCGCAAAGCAAGGCACTGAAAACTATTTTAAATCTGAAGGTGTGTCTGATACCTTCGTTATCGTTTTTTCCGTGAAACTGTGCGCCAAAGATTCCCGCGCCCGAAATCGCACCGAAAATACACAGGTTAAACACAAATATCAGTTGGTTGGAAACCGCAACACCGGTCATTTCGAGTGTTCCGACACGTCCTACCATAACATTATCGAGCATATTTACAAAGTTTGTGATTCCGTTCTGAATCATTATCGGTATGGTTAGCGCTAAAACTTGTTTGTAGAATTCTTTATTACCAATTAGTTTTTTAAACATAATTAACCTCTTGATTTTTTATCTAAAGGTCATTATATATTTTTCTTGTAATTAAGTCAATAATGATATATAATTAACTATATATATTTTGTTTTAGAGGTGGCTTTTTTGTTACAAGATGTACTTTCGGGCAGTATAGGCTTTCAAGGGGCAATTCTTTATATTATTTCTTCCCTTATTGTTATATTCCTTACAATGCCTGTTCATGAATTTGCCCACGGTTTCGCCGCAGTTAAGCTAGGAGACGATACTCCGCGTTGGCAGGGCAGGCTGTCGCTTAATCCGTTTGCACATATTGACTATATCGGTGCTCTGTGTATACTGCTTTTTGGTTTCGGTTGGGCAAAGCCCGTTCAGGTCAATGGCAGAAATCTTAAAAATCCTAAACGTGATATGGCTTTGGTAGCCCTTGCAGGTCCGCTTGCAAATATTGTTTTAGCATTTGTTTCGCTTTTGCTTTTTTATCTTGTTCAGTTTGTTATTGTAAAAACTTCATTTTCCTATATTGGACTGATATTCTTTTACATTGCACAAATAAATGTGAGCCTTGCGGTATTTAATTTAATACCCATTCCCCCGCTTGACGGTTCAAGGCTTTTATCGGCACTGCTCCCGTACAAGCAGTATTACGCTTTAATGCGGTATGAAAGATACATTTTTTGGGGACTTTTAGCCCTTATCTATTTAGGAGTGCTTGATGTTCCGCTTTCGTTTTTAACAAACGCTGTAATGCAAGGACTAAGCACTTTAGCAAAAATTCCCTTTACTTTTTTTATCGGGTGAATAAATGGAAAATACATTAAATTATAAATTAGAAGGATTTGAAGGACCTCTTGATTTGCTTTTGCAGCTCATAGCCCGAAATAAGCTTAATATTTACGATATACCCCTGACAGAGCTTATTGACCAATATTTAGAGCAGATAAAGCTTTTTGAGGATGAGCAAATGGAGCTTGGAAGTGAGTTTCTCGAAATGGCGTCAAGACTTATTTACATTAAAACTGTAAGCTTGTTACCGCGCCACGATGAGATTGTCAAACTCAAGGAGGAGCTCACAGGCGAGCTTCTCGAATATATGGTCTGCAAGCAAATGGCAGAAAAATTTTCTACTATGCAGGAAGGTTTTAATAAGTTTGTCAAAAAGCCGTGTGATTTTGATTTTGATAAGACCTATGAGCTCACACACGGCAGTGATTTGATTTATCTTTCTTATTTGCAGGCGGTGGGCAGAGGAAAACGCAGGCTACCGCCCTCAACAGCACCGTTTACAAAAATTGTTGCAAAGAAAATAGTTGCGGTTTCAACCAAAATTGTGTTTGTTATCCGCACACTTTTCGGCGGCGGTAAAAAGAAGCTTTCAGCACTTTATAAAACGGCAGAAAGCAGATCAGAGCTCGTTGCCACTTTTTTGGCTGTGCTTGAGCTATGCAAGGCTAACCGTGTCAGAATTGACGGTGACGGTGAAAACCTAGAAATATCATTAGTTAAGGGGCATAAAAACAGATGAAAGCAACCGAATTTGTACCCGCCTTTGAGGCGCTTTTATATGCCAGCGGTGAACCGCTCAGTATTGAACGTATTGCACAGGTTTTCGATATTAAGGTTGAAACCGTGAATGACGTTATGAATGTTTTAAAGCAAAAAATGGAAGAAAACGGCAGCGGACTTGAGCTTGTGCGAATGGAGAATACTTATCAGTTAGCGACAAAAACTATATACGCCGATTATATTAAAAAAGCATTTGATTTAAGGCGCAGAACTCCTCTGTCACCCGCAGCTTTGGAGGTTTTGGCTGTTGTGGCTTATAATCAGCCTGTCACAAAGTCCTTTATTGAGCAGGTGCGCGGAGTTGATTGCTCGGGTGTTGTAACAACACTTGTAGAAAAAGGTCTTATTGAGGAGTGCGGAAGACTTGAACTCCCCGGTAAACCGCTTTTATACGGCACAACCAAGAATTTCCTTCGTTGCTTTAGTCTTAATGATTTGACCGAGCTTCCGCCGCTTCCTAAAAATGAAACGGAAGAGCGCGATGTCGGGGAACAGTTGGAAATCGAAAATACTAAAGAAGAGGCGACTGCCGATTGATATTCCTCATAATTCTTTGTGTTATATTGTTTATTATTGCGGCGGTTTTGTTTCTACCTGTCAGTGTGTTTGTTGATTTCAAAGAAGATTTTTTAATAGAAATTTTCTTTTCAGGAATTAAGGTTTATGAAATGAAGCCTAAGGAAAAGAATACTCACGAGCAAGCGCAAAAATCGGAAATCAAGCAAAAGAATCCTCCGAGCCTGTTTCAAAAATTCCGTGAAAAATACGGATTTTCGGGAGCGGTTAAGGAATTTTTCGGTTTTTTCAAGCAAGTGCTTTCTAATACAAAGCAGTTTTTGCGGCATATTAAGATTAAAAGACTCAAGCTTTTTATAAGCATTGCAACTGATGATGCGGCAAAAACAGCTATTGAGTACGGAACGGTGTGTGCCGCGGCGTACCCTGTTTTGTCGGCGCTTGACGGTATTTCGGGTATTAGGTATAAAAAAATTGATATTAAGAGTGATTTTGAATCGAAAACTCCGCAATTCTCATTTTCTTTTTATATCACCCTGCAAATTTTCTTCCTTTTAATTGCACTTTTTAAAATTTATAAAGATTATAAAAAATTTATAGCGAGGATTGAATCAGATGAGCGAAAATAATATTAAGGGCATTTTAGATGTTACAATGGAAAAACTAAGGGGTATGATAAATGCCGATATTATCACAGGTGCGCCTATTGTGGTTGACGGTATTACTATGATTCCTGTGTCCCGCGTTTCCTACGGTTTAGCTACAGGAGGAAGTGATTTTCCCTCAAAATCGGGACAAGACCTTTTCGGCGGCGGCGGCGGTGCAGGTGTTACAGTTGTACCGGTATGCTTTATTACCGTTAAGGACGGTAATGTTAAAATGCTTCCTATCTATAATGATTTAACAACCGTTGAAAAGGCAATTTCTATGGCACCCGAGCTTGTAGATAAAGCAAAGGAGCTTTTCAAAAAAGAGGATAAAAACAAGGAATAACAAGTCCAATCCCTTAATAAAATTAAGGGTGGGGTGATATTCTTGAAAAAGGTTTTATGCTTTATTCTGGCGGTTATTTTAACTATGCCTATGCTCTGCGTCGGTGCGGTTTCGGCAACTGCTTCGGCGGCTATCCTCATAAACGGGGATACAGGCGAGGTTATATATGAACAAAATGCCGACGAAAAGCTTCCTATGGCGAGTACCACCAAGATTATGACCGCTATGCTTTTGTGCGAAATGGGGGACCTTAGCAAAGAAATCACCGTTACTGCCGAAATGCTCAGAGTAGAGGGCTCTTCTATGGGACTGCTTGCAGGTGATAAGGTGACTCTTCACGATTTGCTTTACGGCTTGCTTTTAGCCTCTGGTAACGATGCGGCAAATGTTGTGGCATATACTTTAGGCGGCACAGTAAACGGTTTTGCAAGGCTTATGAATGAAAAAGCGGAAGAATTAGGCTTAAAGGATACTCATTTTGTGACCCCGTCTGGACTTGATGCTGAAAACCATTATACAACTGCAAGGGATTTGGCAAATTTAGCGCGTATTGCTATGCAAAATGAGGAATTTGCAAAAGCGGCAGGGAGTAAGAGTGCGACTCTTAATTACGGTAATCCGCCGTATAAGCGAAGTCTTACCAACCATAATAAGCTGCTTAAAACCTTTGACGGTGCGGTGGGTGTTAAAACAGGCTTTACCAAGAAATCAGGCAGATGCTTGGTTTCTGCAGCAAGGCGTGACGGTAAATATGTAATTGCAGTAACACTTAATGACCCGAATGATTGGCAAGACCATTCTGCAATGTTGGAATACGGCTTAAATCAAGTAAAGCTTACTGAAATCACCCCAAAAATAACGAATTTTACAGTTCCTGTAATAAATGGGGAAGAGAAGCTTAATGTTGAAATCGGTTCTTATACTGTGAGTACATTGAAGGATGAGAATTTCAGCTGTGAAGTAAATTTGCCGAAATTTTTATACGCACCCATTAAAATGGGTGAGGTGATAGGAAGTGTGATTTATAAAAAGAACGGCACTGAGATTAAGAGCTTGGATATTACGGCAGAAACCGATATTAATTTAAAAACAGAAGAAAAAAATATTTTAGTTATAATAGCAGAAAATGTAAGATACATATTTTTAGCATTATGGGAGAAATAAATGAAGGATAATAAGATAAGGCTTCAAAAGCATTTGTCTGAATGCGGAGTTGCTTCAAGAAGAAAGGCAGAAGAGCTGATAGCGCTCGGAAAAGTAAGGGTAAACGGAAGAGTGGCAGGTATAGGCTCTAAGGTAGACCCTAAAAGAGATAAGGTGACTGTGAGCGGTAAAACGGTTGTAGCTCAGAATACCAAGATGTATATAATGCTTCACAAACCGCGCGGCTATGTTACAACGCTTAAAGATGAGCTTGACCGCAAGTGTGTAAGCGACCTTGTGAAAGATGCGCCAGTCAAGCTTTTTCCTGTGGGAAGGCTTGACCGCAATTCAGAGGGCTTGCTTATTATGACAAATGATGGTACGTTTGCAAATAATCTGACCCATCCGTCCTCATATGTCAATAAAACCTACAGAGTAACCGTTGAGGGCGAGGTAACCGACGAAAAGCTTATTAAAATGCGTGAGGGCATTTTGCTCGACGGGGTTAAAACCTTGCCGTGTGACGTGTTTATAGCCGAAAAAAGAGAGCCCAGAACAGTTCTTATATTTATAATCCACGAGGGCAGAAACCGACAGATAAGACGGATGTGCGATGCGGTAGGACTTAAGGTTTTAAGGCTTAAGAGAACCGAAATTGCAGGCGTTAAGCTCGGTATGCTGCCACAGGGTAAATGGCGCCCGTTAAACGAAAGGGAAATGCGTCACTTAACCAATGTAAATGCGGGTAAGAAGGAAGATTAAAATGCTGACATTAGCCCCTTTAAAAGATAGGGAAGAAATTAAAAATATATTTGAAGCTAAAAATATTCCGTTTTGTGAGTTTTCGGGTGCTGTCACTGCCGTTTGCAATAACGAAACATTAGGTCTTTGTCTTTATAATCTCACGAAGGACAAGATAACCGTCCTTTACATTGAGCCCGTAACTGATATTCCGCTTGCAGATGGAATTCTCAGAAGCACTCTTCACGTTGCGGCGGAGAAAAGTATAATGAACGCGTTTTACGCAGAAACCGTACCCGAAAAATTTCTTAAAACAATAGATTTTATAAAATCGAAAGAGGAAAAAACCTTGCAGATAGACAAGCTTTTTAAAAGCTGTTGTAATTGCGGTTAATTTAAAAAACTTTTAAAAAAACCTTGACAAAATACCTCATATAATATAATATATTAGGTATGCCGATGTGGTGGAATAGGCAGACACAAGGGACTTAAAATCCCTCGGTAGCAATA
>CAYQFD010000042.1:0-9742 GCA_964416795.1 uncultured Ruminococcus sp.
CGTCAGAGGGAGGCAAAGTTTGTTCAAATTTCCTTTAGTGAGACAGCCCCTTTTTGACCTCAAACCAGAAGCAAACACCATTTTCAGTATTATACACACCGCAATTTGTGCCGTGCATTTTCATAATAGCGGCGACTATTGAAAGACCGAGCCCGAAGCGGCTGCTTTCGCGCTTGTGAGAAGTATCGCCCCTGTAAAAGCTTTGCCATATCTGAGGCATAATACTGTTATCTATAGTCTCGCCCGAATTGAATACCGAAATTTTGTAAATCCCGTCTTTTTCCTCTGAACAAACAGATACTTTTCCACCTGACTTTGTATGAACCGCGGCATTTTCAAGCAAGGATTTAAGCACCTGCTCTATTTGCAGAGCATCGGCAAAGCAAATTGTACTTTCGGGTATTTTGTTTTCGATTTCTATGTTTTTGTCCTTAAAAATTCTTGCCATCATTTGGGAGCAAAGAGAAGAAATATCAAAGCTTTCAAATTTAAGCGGAATCTGTCCCGACTCATAGCGGGAAAGCTCTAGAATGCTAAGAACCAGCTTGTTCATTCGTTGACTTTCTTCAATAATTATGTCACAGTACTGCTCATTCGATTCGGGATTTATGTTAAGCTTTAACCCTTCGGCATAACCGCTTATAATCGAAATAGGGGTTTTAAGCTCGTGCGAAACATTTGCGACAAAGCCCCTTCGCATAACATCTAACTGGCGTTCAAGTTCAACCTCATCCCTCAGCTTTTCGTTGCTTTCCTTAAGCTCTTGCAGTGCTGATGACAACGAGTCTGACAGTTCGTTTACAGAGAGCGCTAGCTGACCGATTTCGTCCCCACTCTCGACGGCGAGCTTGCGCTTGAAGTTAAGATTTGACATATCGTTTGTGATTTCGTTCATAAGCACTATTGGCTTTGAAAAACGTTTTGCAAAAATTAAAACCCAGACAATTGATAGCAAAAAGCAAATGACTGCAACAATTATTATAAATTCATTTGCAATAGCGGCAGAATTTGAAATAAGTTCTTTTTGAACTCTCACCTCGGCAAAAAGGTTTTCGCCAACCGCTTTTCTTACAAGCAAAAATTCCTGCTTGTCAAAATGTCTTACAGCAGTTTCAAAAACTATTCCGCTCCCAAGATTTTCAGTTTTGACTGCGGTCATTTCTTCGTGCTGCATTTGAAAGCGGTCATTTTGCTGTTCTAAAAAGCCTATCATCTGACTGCCTTGGGTTGTATAGGAAATTCTGCCCTGTGAATTATAAATTTCAATATCAAAGTTGTATTTTTCGTTAATGTTGTAAATGGTGTTTTTAACAGCCTGAGAATCACCGAAATCAAGAGCGGATATAACTGTAATCTGCTCTTTTAAGGTGTTTTTTTCTTTATAACTGAAAAATCTGACAAGCATTGTTACGTTTGAAACAGTGAGTATTAATACAAAAGCTGCAAAAATCAAGGCAATGCGGATAAAAATGTTAAACCAAAGTTTTGATTTTAAATTTTTAAAAATCAAGCTTATACCCCATTCCGTAAACGGTTTTAAGGTGCGAAGCACCAAAGTCGCCGAGCTTTGTGCGGATGCGCGCAATGTGTGAGTCTACTGTTCTTGTGTCCCCCAAATAATCATAGCCCCAAACGGCATTAAGCAGTTGGTCGCGTGTTAGGACAAGACCTTTATTTTTATAAAGATAAGAAAGCACCTCAAATTCCTTTAAGGTAAGCTCTATTGATGCGCCGTTAAGGTATGCGATAAAACCTGCGGTATCGATAAAAAGTCCCTTTTTTTCTAATGAAATTTCCGAAAGATTTCCCTCGCTTCGTTTTATAAGTGCGGAAATTCTTTTAACCAGAACAGCAGGGGAAAATGGCTTTGTTACATACTCGTCAATACCCGCGTCAAAGCCCTCTAGCAAATCAAATTCTTCCGCACGGGCAGAAAGCATTATTATCGGTAAGGATGAAGTTTTTCTGATTTCTCGGGTGAGCGCCCAACCGTCAATTTCGGGCATCATAATATCAATCACCGCAAGGGAAAGCTCGTCCTTTTGGTTGTTAAAAATCTCAAGTGCCTCGGCACCGTCAAAAGCATAAACGGTATCATAGCCTGCATTTTGTAAAAAGTCATTAAGTAATGTGACAATGCGTTCCTCGTCATCTGCAATTAAAATTTTTTTCTTTTCCATAGAGTTCACCTCTTAGGTATAATATAAAATATACATTTCTATAAAATATTAATAATTTGTAAATGAATAAAAGTTTAAATTGCTATTTACATTTTAACACATTTTGTGGTACAATGCTATAAGAATTATTTATAATAGGAGTAGTATATGTCCTTTCCTTTAGACAGAATTAGAAATTTTTGTATTGTAGCACATATCGACCACGGCAAATCCACCCTTGCGGACAGGCTTTTGGAGCTTACCCAGTCTGTAGCAGAGAGGGATATGGAGGAGCAGATACTTGACAGTATGGAGCTTGAACGTGAGCGCGGTATTACAATAAAAGCACACGCCGTAACACTTTATTACAAGGCTCAGGACGGTAACGAATATGAACTGAATTTAATTGACACCCCAGGTCATGTTGACTTTAACTATGAGGTGTCGCGCTCGCTTGCCGCCTGTGAGGGTGCAGTGCTTATAGTTGATGCCTCTCAGGGTATAGAGGCACAGACCTTGGCGAATACTTATCTTGCAGTTGACCACGGACTCGAAATTCTGCCCGTTATTAACAAAATTGATTTGCCGTCTGCTGAGCCTGAAAGGATAAAGAACGAGATTGAGGATGTTATCGGTATCCCTGCTGACAATGCACCTTTGATTTCTGCAAAAACAGGTGTTAACGTTCACGAGGTGTTAGAAAAAATCGTCACCGAAATTCCTGCTCCTAAGGGTGACAGAAACGAACCCCTTTCAGCACTTATCTTTGACTCTTACTATGACCCATATAAAGGTGTTGTAGTTTACTTCAGGGTGATGGGCGGTAAGATTAAAAGCGGCGACAGAATCAGAATGATGGCAACGGGCGCCGAGTTTGATATTGTTGAAATCGGAAGGAAAAGGGCAACAAGCCTTGAGCCCTGCGATGTGCTTGAAGCGGGCGAGGTAGGGTATCTTTCCGCATCAATCAAGACTGTAAGTGAGGCACGCGTGGGTGATACTATTACCCTTTGCTCTGCTCCTGTGAGTGAGGCTCTACCCGGTTACCGCAAGGTTAATCCTGTTGTTTTCTGCGGTATTTATCCAGCCGACGGTGCAAAGTATCCTGACCTTAGAGATGCCCTCGATAAGCTACAGCTTAATGACGCTTCGCTTCTTTTCGAGCCTGAAAGCTCAAATGCCTTAGGCTTTGGTTTCCGTTGCGGTTTTTTAGGACTACTTCATATGGAAATTATTCAGGAAAGACTTGAAAGAGAGTATAATCTTGATCTTGTGACAACTGCACCTAGCGTTGAATATAAATTTATTTTAACCTCAGGCGAAGAAATCACAGTAGATAACCCCACAAATTATCCTGACCCCGCAGTGATTTCAGAGGCTTTGGAGCCTGTAGCAGATGTGCATATTTACAGTCCGAGTGATTATGTTGGAACAATTATGCAGCTTTGTGAGGAACGCCGAGGCTTTTATACAGATATGAAATATATGGGCGACAGGGTGGATATTCACTATGTTATGCCTATGGGCGAAATTGTTTATGACTTTTTTGATGCGCTAAAATCGAGAACAAAAGGCTATGCGAGCTATGACTATGAAACCAAGGGCTATGAGAAGTCAAAGCTTGTAAAGCTTGACGTTATGCTTGCGGGTGATGTTGTTGACGCACTTTCCTTTATTGTCCATAGCGATAACGCTTATGCGAGAGCTCGCAAAATTGCAGAAAAGCTAAAGGATTATATTCCGCGTCAGCTTTTTGAAGTGCCGATTCAGGTTGCGGTTTCGGGCAAGATTATTGCACGCGAAACAGTTAAGGCTATGAGAAAAGACGTGCTTGCAAAATGCTATGGCGGTGATATTACTCGTAAGAAAAAGCTTCTTGAAAAACAAAAAGAAGGTAAAAAACGTATGCGAAGACTTGGTAGTGTTGAAGTGCCGCAAGAGGCATTTATGGCAGTACTTAAACTTGACGAATAATAGGAGGGTTTATATGCGGGACAGAAAACTTGCAAGAAAAAGGGCAATAATAAGAAGAAATTTATTTTTTGGCGGATGCATTTTGGTTTTGGTGCTTTTAATTGCGATTGTTGTTTTTGTAATTAAAGCGATTGTTTCAAAACCCGAAAGTGAGGACATTACTTCCTCTGTTACAAGCTCTGATGTATCACAGCTAAGCTCAGAGGATACAGAATCAACTGTAAGCCAAGGTCCCGAATATGTTCAAAAGGGCAATTATCTGCTTGATGTAAATTTCACAAATCTTTTTCTTGTAAACGGCGAAAATCCTTTGCCTAAAGATTATGATTATGAGGAAAATCTCATAACGGTTGATGAAAAGTATATTAACGGTTCATTAAGGCAGATTAATAAGGATGTAGAGCCATATATTCTGGCTATGATAGAGGATGCCTGGGCAGACGGTGTTAAGCTTTATATCTGGTCACCGTACCGTTCATACGATACACAAAATATGCTTTATGAAAATCAGGTTAAGCGTTGTATGGATAAAGGTATGAGTCGTGAAGAGGCTGAGGATGAAGCGGCTACTGTTGTGGCACGTCCGGGTACCAGCGAGCATCATACAGGTCTTGCGGCAGACTTTAATATGGCAAGCGATAAGTTTGAAACCACTGATATGTATAAGTGGATGGAAGAAAACGCGGCAGAGTACGGATTTATAATGCGTTATTCAGCTGAGAAACAGGAAAAAACAGGTGTTATTCATGAATCGTGGCACTGGCGGTTTGTGGGTATCAAGGCGGCAAAACAGATTAACACATTGGGAATGTGTCTTGAAGAGTATGTTGAGTATCTAGAAAAACAGGGTTAGAGTGAGATTATGAAAAAAATTGGTTTCGATAACGAGAAATATATTGAACTGCAGTCGCAGAATATAAGGGACAGAATTGCAAAATTCGGCGGCAAGCTTTATATGGAGTTTGGCGGCAAGCTTTTTGACGATTACCATGCGGCAAGGGTTTTACCCGGATTTGAGCCTGACGCTAAGGTTAAAATGCTGATGGAGCTTAAGGATGAGGCAGAAATTGTAATAGTTATTAACGCGGATGCTATTGAAAAAAATAAGCGCCGCGGCGATCTTGGTATTACCTATGACCTTGATACCTTGCGCCTTATTGACGCTTTCAGAGAAATCGGACTTTATGTTGGCAGTGTGGTTATTACCTGCTACACAGGTCAGCCTTTGGCGGAGGTTTTTGAAAAAAGACTTATATCTCTCGGTATTAAGGTATACCGCCATTATCCTATTAAGGATTATCCCTCCAATATTTCGCTTATCGTAAGCGATGACGGTTTTGGCAAAAATGATTATATTGAAACAGACAGAAAATTGGTTGTAGTAACAGCTCCAGGTCCAGGTAGCGGTAAAATGGCAACCTGTTTATCCCAGCTTTACCACGAGCATAAGAGAGGAGTAAAGGCGGGTTATGCTAAGTTCGAAACCTTCCCAATTTGGAGTATTCCGCTTAAGCATCCTGTGAACGTGGCATATGAGGCGGCAACCGCCGATCTTAACGATGTTAATATGATTGACCCGTTCCATCTCGAAGCTTATAACGAAAAGTCAGTAAATTACAACCGAGATATTGAAATTTTCCCTGTGCTAAATGCCATACTCGAAACAATTCTCGGTGAATCGCCCTATAAGAGTCCTACTGATATGGGCGTTAATATGGCTGGCTTTGCAATTTGTGACGATGAGGTTGTGAAAAATGCCGCCTGTCAGGAAGTGCTAAGGCGTTACTATGCTGCACTTGTAAACGCAAGGCAGGGTATGGGCGAAAGCACAGAAGTTTCAAAAATCGAGCTTCTTATGAAGCAGGTAGGTGTTACTGTTGAGGACCGTCCCGTAGTAAATGCGGCGCTTAAGAAGGCAGAGGACACAAACGGACCTGCTGTAGCACTTGAGCTTGCAGACGGAACAATTATTACAGGCAAAACCTCTAGTCTTTTAGGCGCATCCTCTTCATTGCTACTTAACGCACTAAAGGTTCTGGCAGGAATTCCTGATGAGGTTGATCTTATTTCACCAACAATTATCGAGCCTATCCAAAAGCTTAAAACCGAAATTTTAGGTAACCACAACCCAAGACTTCATACCGATGAAATTTTAATTGCACTGTCAATTTGTGCGGCTACAAGCAGTGATGCTAAAAAAGCACTTGACAATGCATATAAGCTAAAAGGCTTAGAGGCTCATTCAACCGTTATTTTATCCCGTGTGGACGAAAATGTTTTCAGAAAGCTCGGTGTTAATATAACCTTTGAGCCTAAATATCAGACTAAAAAGCTTTATCATAACTAAAAAATAATTCCGAAATCCGCATTCCGAATTAATATTCTTTTATGTGTCATAATATTACAGGTGACAAAAATGCGAAAGAATATTAAAAAATGGATTGCGGATTTCTTCTTTTGGGCGGTCGGGTGTTTTTTATATGCGTCTGCCGTCACAATGTTTATCTCTTCAAATCAAATTTCGCCCGGCGGAATCACAGGTATTGCAACAGCGCTTGGGTTTGTATTTAAAGTACCAAGCGGTATTTTGCTGTTTTTACTTAATATTCCTATTCTTATTCTTGGATTTATTAAGTTCGGTGGGGTTTTTATTATAAAAACTGCTATAGCCTCAAGTATGCTGTCGGCAGCACTTACAGTTACCGACCTTACCTTGCCAAGCTTTAGTATTGATATGATTTTAGCATCTATTTTCGGCGGAATTTTAATGGGTATAGGTCTTAGTCTAATAATGCTTCGCGGCGCTACAACGGGCGGTATTGATATAATTGCAAAGCTAATTAACCGAAAATACAGGCACCTTACCTTTGGCAGACTGATTCTTTTAATGGACGGGGCGGTTATAATTTTTGCCGCTATAACATATAGGAATATAGAAAGTGCGCTTTATTCGGTTATTGCTATGTATGGCACCTCCTATGTTATGGATATGATTCTCTACGGCTCGGATAAGGGTAAGCTTGTTTACATTGTGACGGATTATCCGCAAGAAATTTGCAAAAGCATAGGTACCGTTCTTAAAAGAGGTGTTACAATACTTTCGGCAAAGGGTGGATATACAGGCAAGGAGCGAGCACTTTTGCTTTGCACGGTAAGAAGACACGAGGTTTCCGCGCTTTATGAAATACTCAATAAATATGACGAAAAGGCATTTATTATAGTGAGTGATGCGGGCGAGATTATCGGCGAGGGCTTTAAAACGATGAGTTAAAACAGAAATGTCAAACATTTCTGTTTTTTTATATTGACATTTGTAATAAATACGAGTATAATTGTATACAATTATACAAGAGGTGATAGAAATGCTTGAAATTTCAAATAAAACAAATCTGTTAGAGCAGTCGATTTATAAATACTCTTTGCAGGATGTGGCAGACCCTAATCTTTACAGAGATTTGTATTCATATGATGATATACCTAAGGTTGCTTTCAACCATAGACGTGTTCCAATGAATATGCCGCAGGAAATATGGATAACCGATACTTCCTTGCGTGACGGTCAGCAGTCGGTAGAGCCTTACACGGTAGACCAGATTGTTCATCTTTATAAATTGATGTCAAAATTAGGCGGACCTTATGGAATTATCCGTCAGACAGAGTTTTTTGTTTACAGCAAAAAGGACCGCGAGGCCATACAAAAGTGTCAGGAATTAGGACTTAAATTTCCCGAAATTACAACATGGATTAGAGCCAGCAAGGAAGACTTTAAGCTGGTCAGGGATTTAGGAATAAGAGAAACAGGAATTCTTGTTTCCTGCAGTGACTATCATATTTTCAAAAAGCTCAAAAAAACAAGAAAGGAAGCAATGGATTCATACCTTGCCGCAGTTGCTGAGGCGTTTGAGGCAGGTGTCATGCCGCGATGCCACCTTGAAGACATTACAAGGGCGGATTTTTACGGTTTTGTTGTGCCCTTTGTAAACGAGCTGATGAAAATGTCAAAGCAGGCGGGTATCCCTGTGAGAATTCGCGCTTGTGATACAATGGGCTACGGTGTACCTTATACTGAGGTAGCTCTCCCAAGAAGTGTACCCGGTATAATTTACGGTTTACAGCATTATTCCGACGTTCCGAGTGAGATGCTCGAATGGCACGGTCACAACGATTTTTATAAGGCTGTGGCTAATGCTTCGACCGCTTGGCTTTACGGTGCGTGTGCAGTTAACTGCTCACTGCTTGGTATCGGTGAGCGCACAGGTAACGTGCCGCTTGAGGCTATGATTATGGAATACGCGTCTCTGCGAGGCTCTCTTGACGGTATGGACACTTCTGCTATAACCGAAATCGCGGACTATTTCAGAACTGAAATCGGTTATAATATTCCGCCGATGACTCCGTTTATAGGAAGAAATTTTAATGTAACAAGAGCGGGAATTCACGCTGACGGACTTCTTAAGGATGAAGAAATTTACAATATCTTTAACACCGAAAAAATTCTTAACCGCCCCGCAGCTGTAACAGTAAGCAAAACAAGCGGGCTTGCAGGTATTGCTTATTGGATAAATAACAACTACCGTTTACCGAAGGAACAACAGGTTGATAAAAAAGATGCATTAGTAATCGCCCTTAAAGAGTGGGTTGATAAACAATATGAGGACGGTAGACAAACCGCACTTTCAAACACCGAGCTTGAAGGCAAGATAACCGAGCTTTCGGGCGACAGATTCAAAGGAGGAGCAAAATGATGGAGCACAAGACGGTATCACTTGCAGATCAGGTATTCGAACATCTTGAAAACGATATTTTAAGCGGTAAGTATCAAAAAGGTGAAATTCTCACCGAAACCCGCCTTTGTAACGAATTGGGCGTTAGCAGAACTCCTGTAAGAGAAGCAATAAGACGTCTTGAACAGGAGCATCTGATAGAGGAATCGGGCAAGGGCTCGGTTGTAGTGGGTATTACCGAAAAGGATTTAAAGGACATTTTCCTTATCCGCGAGCAGCTTGAGTGTATGGTTGCATCTCTCGCGGCAGAAAACCGCACTGAAGAGCAGCTTTCAGAGCTTAAAGAGGCACTCGAATTACAGGAATTTTATGTTTTAAAATCCGATGCTGAGCATATTAAGTTTATGGATAACAAATTCCATAGCACTCTTTATAAACTAAGCGGAAGTATGTGCTTTTATGATACTTTAATGCCGCTTCATAAAAAAATTCAGAAATACCGTATGGCTGCAGTTCAAAGCAGGAGCAGAGCTATTGCTTCGGTAGAAGAACACAGAAAAATATTCGAGGCAATAGCCGCTAAGGATTCCGCACTTGCTTCAAAATATGCAAAAGAACACGTACAAAATGCTTATAACTACATAAAAGAGGAAGACTAAAAAATGGGTTTAACAATAGCACAAAAAATCATTAAAGCACATATGCTGTCCGGAGATATGTCAGTCGGCAGTGAGGTTGCACTCAAAATTGATCAGACCTTAACTCAGGATGCTACGGGTACTATGGCTTATTTAGAGTTTGAAACAATGGGTATTGGCCGTGTAAAAACTGAGCGCAGTGTGGCTTACATAGACCATAACACATTACAGTCGGGCTTTGAAAATG
>CAYQFD010000043.1:0-9617 GCA_964416795.1 uncultured Ruminococcus sp.
GGAAAGGCAAGAAGAATAACAGTTATTATGCCAATGCTTTATGAGGGCAGACAGCACAGAAGAACTTCAAGAGAATCTATGGACTGTGCTATGGCACTTCAAGAATTAGTTGCAATGGGCGTTAAAAATATTATCACATTTGATGCTCACGATCCACGTGTAAACAATGCAATCCCGCTTGACGGCTTTGATAATGTACAAGCCTCTTATCAGATGATTAAGGCTTTACTTAAAACGGTTCCTGATATTAAGCTTGACCGCGACCATACAATGATTGTTTCTCCCGACGAGGGTGGTATGGGACGTTGTATTTACTATTCTTCTGTTTTAGGACTGCCACTTGGTATGTTCTATAAGCGCCGCAATTATTCGGTAATAGTAAATGGCAGAAACCCGATTGAAGCACACGAATTCCTTGGAAATGATATTACAGGCAAGGATTTGATTTTGGTTGATGATATGATTTCTTCAGGCGAATCAATGCTTGATATTGCCGCTAAGCTTAAGGAAAAGGGTGCTGGCAGAATTTTTATATTCTCAACCTTCGGTCTTTTTGTTGAGGGCTTTGATAAGTTCGATGAGTACTATAAAAACGGACTTATTGACAAGGTGTTTACAACCAACCTTATTTATCAACCCGAGGAATTGTTAAAGCGCGAGTGGTACAGCAGTGTTAATATGGCAAAATATATAGCACTTCTTGTTGAGACACTTAATTACGACTGTTCAATAAGCAGCTTGCTTGACCCTGCTGACCGCATTAAGAATGTTGTTGCAAAATATAACGAAAATAAATAAATCAAGTTTGGAGAAAATTTTATGTCCACTTCAAATATTTGTATTATTGCTACCATTGCCGTTTATCTTCTCGGTATGGTTGGAATTGGATTTGTACTATCGAAAGAAAATAAAAACTCTGACGACTTCTATTTGGGCGGCAGAAAGTTAGGTCCGTTGGTTACAGCTATGAGTGCAGAGGCTTCGGATATGAGTTCGTGGTTATTAATGGGACTACCCGGTCTTGCTCTTATGACAGGTCTTGCCGAGGCTACTTGGACTGCTATCGGCTTGGCTATCGGTACATATATTAACTGGCTTATCGTTGCAAAGAGAATAAGGGTTTATTCTCATCATATTGATGCGATTACTTTACCGGAGTTCTTTTCAAAGAGATTTAAGGATAATAAAAATATTTTAACAACAATAGGTGCTTTGTTCATTGTTGTATTCTTTGTGCCGTATACAGCCTCAGGCTTTGCGGCTTGCGGTAAGCTTTTTGCTTCGCTTTTTGGTATGGATTATGTAACGGCAATGGTTATAAGCGCGGCCGTTATTGTGATTTATTGCACCTTGGGCGGTTTCTTGGCGGCTTCTACTACTGATTTTATTCAAAGTATTATAATGACAGTGGCTTTGTTTGTTGTTTTAGGCTTTAGCGAGGGCGTAATTCACGGTTTTGGAAGTGTATTTGCTAATTTAGAGGGACTTGACGGTTTCACAAACCTTTTCAAAGGCTTTAATGTTGCCACAGGCGAAACCATGTCATACGGTGCTTTACCTGTTGTGTCAACACTCGCTTGGGGTCTTGGTTACTTCGGTATGCCTCATATTCTTCTCAGATTTATGGCTATTGAAGATGAAAACAAGTTAAGGCTTTCTCGAAGAGTTGCATCTGTTTGGGTTGTTATCTCAATGGCTGTAGCAGTGTTAATCGGTGTTGTGGGTTACTCGCTTATGACTAAAGGAATCGTTCCTCAGTATGCTGACAGTTCGGCTGCAGAAACTATTATAGTTGATATTTCAAAGGTTATCAGCGGTTACGGTATAATTCCTGCAGTTGTAGCTGGTGTAATACTTTCGGGTATTCTGGCTTCAACCATGTCAACTGCCGATTCACAGCTCTTAGCGGCAGCTTCGAGTATTTCACAGGACTTGGTACAGAAAACCTTCGGTATCAAATTAAGCGCAAAAGCCTCTATTATACTTGCAAGAATTTGCGTTATTGTGATTTCGGTTGTTGCTGTGTTCTTGGCGCTCGACCCTTCAAGTTCGGTTTTCCTTATTGTTAAATTTGCCTGGGCAGGCTTCGGTGCTACGTTTGGACCGATTATGTTATTTTCACTCTTTTGGAAACGTACAAACCGCGCAGGTGCCATTGCAGGTATGATAAGCGGCGGAGTTATGGTATTCCTTTGGAGATTCGGTGTGGCAAAGCTTGGCGGAGTATTTGCAATATACGAATTACTTCCTGCATTTATTGTTTCCTGTCTGTTTATCGTAGTGATTTCTTTAGTTACTGCGAAGCCTGAAAAGGAAATTGTTGAAGATTTTGAAAATGTAGCCTTAAAAGTAAAATAAGTTTAAAAGCCAAAGGTACTCGGACCTTTGGCTTTTTTAATGTGTGGGTGGAGTGAAAATTCCGTAGCTTAGCGGATTGTAACTGAAAACAATAAAGAAAATGGCAGTTATTATTCCGAGAAACAGAGAGGTCCAATAAAAAATAGGGAGCACAAATTTCTCTTTTTTTATAATCACATCTTTTTTGTAAACTGTAATTATTACACCAATAAAATAAATTGAGATATTGAGTATGTCAATATTATAACCTATTACTCCTGAAACAGTATAAAACAGCATTACTATCCAAACCATTCCGCAAAGGGTAGAGAAAACAACAGCCTGAAGATAATTTAGGGGCTTATCTTTTGAAAGAATATATTCAAGGGCCGAGTAAATTGCGGTCGGGAAAAACAGTAGCTTTAAATGCTCCCATACACTCTCGTTTACTGGAAAAAATAAACCTATAATATAATTTTCGTTTGTCCATTCAAAAACAAAATGGCTTAGTGCTCCGAGTGCACCTATTACAATAAAAGCAATTATATTTTTCTTAAATCCCATAAAAATACACCTCAATATTTATATTATTTCAAATCTTTTTTTAAGTATTACAATTTTGATTTGATTTATGTTTTTCGGGCAAAATATTACAGGTGATTTTTTGAGGTACAATATTAAAGCATTTTTTAAAACAATTTTTATAACATTATTTACGATACTATTATTTGTGGGTGTGGGCTTCGCTGTTTTAACACCGCAGGTTGCTACTGTAGAGGAAAAGGTGGAAAAGGTTCCATATTATCAGTCAGTACCTGAAAACGCAAGTGTTATATTCACAGTGCTCGAAAATAAATATCTATTTTATCTTGATTTTGAGAATGAGAGTATTAAAGTTTTATCACACATTGTTGATATTGAGGACAACAGCTATTATGGTTATTCAGTCGATTTTTATGTAGAATGTGATTTAAATACTGTTTCTGGAATCATAGATATTTTAGGCGGAATAGAGCTTAGTATGACAGAGGAAGAGTTAAACTACACAGGTATGCAGGTAAAAGAAATTTTAGAGCGTAATACTGATTTGGAAATCGAAAGACAGGTAATACAAGCAGCGCTTAAAAAAATAGCAAGTAAGGGCTTTGGTAAAGAGGATTTTCTTTATATTATTACCAATTCAAAGACAAATTTAACTGTTCCTGATTGCTACGATTGGGAAAATTATATCGCAAAGCTTTGTAAAAATGCGGTTTTTGTAAATTAATTGCTTGCTTTTTGTTGACAAAACAGGTTCAAAAATATATACTAAGATTAGTAATATTTTGGAGGAAATCGCGTGGATAAAGTCAGCGAATTATTCGGCATAAACGTGTTTAACGATTCGGTTATGAAAGAGCGTTTGCCCGAAGAAGTGTATAATATTTTAAAGAGCACAATAAAAGAGGGAAAAACCATTGACAGCAGTATTGCAGATACAGTTGCAACTGCTATGAAGGACTGGGCGATTGAAAAGGGTGCCACTCATTTCACACACTGGTTCCAGCCTCTTACGGGTATTACCGCCGAAAAGCATGATAGTTTTATAAGCCCCACTGATGACGCTCATATTATTATGGAATTTTCAGGCAAGGAGCTTATAAAGGGTGAGCCTGATGCTTCATCATTTCCCTCGGGCGGACTCAGAGCTACCTTCGAGGCGCGCGGATATACCGCTTGGGACCCGAGCTCTTATGCATTTATAAAGGATGAAACCTTGTGTATTCCAACGGCTTTTTGTTCATATTCGGGCGAGGCGCTTGACCAGAAAACACCCTTGCTACGCAGTATGGATGCCATAAATAAGCAAGCGCTCAGAATTGTTAAGCTGTTTGGATATAATGATGTCAAACGTGTTAACACAACTGTCGGTCCCGAGCAGGAATATTTCTTGGTTGACAAGGCGGTTTATGATAAACGTCCTGACCTTATGTATTGCGGAAGAACGCTTATCGGAGCAATGGCTCCTAAAGGTCAGGAGATGGATGACCATTATTTCGGCGTTTTGAAGCAACGCGTCGCCGCTTTTATGCGCGAACTTGACTGCGAACTTTGGAAATTAGGTGTTCTTGCTAAAACAGAGCATAACGAAGCCGCACCGTCACAGCACGAATTAGCACCGATTTTTACTACAACAAATATTGCGGCTGACCATAATCAGCTTACAATGGAAATGATGAAGAAAACGGCTTTGCAGCACGGACTTGTGTGTCTTTTGCACGAAAAGCCTTTTGACGGGGTTAACGGAAGCGGTAAGCACAATAACTGGTCATTATCAACCGATACTGGTATTAATTTTTTGAAACCCGGAAAAGTGCCCGAAGAAAACACACTTTTCCTGTTAACCTTAGCGGCTGTTATCAAGGCTGTGGACGAGCATCAGGAGCTGCTGCGCATTTCTGTTGCTACTGCTGGTAATGACCACAGATTAGGTGCAAATGAAGCACCGCCCGCAATTATTTCTATTTTCTTAGGCGACGAGCTTACGGATATTTTAAATTCTATTGCCAGCGGCGTTCATCACGATAATGCCAAGCGAATAAAGATGAATATGGGTTCTGAGGTTATTCCTGCGTTTCGAAAGGATAATACTGACCGTAACCGCACTTCTCCTTTTGCCTTTACAGGAAATAAATTTGAATTCAGAATGTTAGGCTCTGCATCATCTATTTCTGATACAAATGTTATGATTAACACTATGGTAGCAGAGGTGTTTGACGAATTTGCTACACGCCTTGAAAAAGCTTCTGATTTCAAAGCAGAAGTAAACGCAATTATTAAAGAGGTTGTTGAGAAAAACGGCAGAATTATCTTTAATGGCGACGGTTATTCGGAAGAATGGGAAAAGGAAGCCGAAAGAAGAGGACTGCTTAATCTTCGAAGCACAGTTGATGCATTGCCGTTACTTAAAAGCGAAAAGAACATTGAAATGTTTGAAAAGCATAAGGTACTTAACCGCACTGAAATTAATTCGAGAGTGGAAATTATACTTGAAAATTATTCTAAAATTCTTCATATCGAGGCATTGACCTTAATCGAAATGATGAATAGGGAAGTAATACCCGCAATTTCTGCTTTTACTGATAAATTATGTAAGACAGTACTTAACAAAAACAGCTTAGGCGGAATTAATTCAACTGTTGAACGTGAGTTGATTTCGAGATTATCCGCTGCAAATAGTGAAATTTATTCGCTTACCAATCAGTTAAAAATGGCGGTTGCTACTGCTGAACGTACACCTGAGGTTTATGATAAAGCTAAGATGTATCACGATACAATACTTCAGCTTATGAGTGATATCAGAAAATATTCCGACAGTGCAGAAAGCGTTGTTCCGCGTGAAGAATGGCCGTATCCAAGTTATGGGGAGCTGTTATTTAGTATATGAAATTAAGTTTTATTGATATCGCAAATACTATCGGTATTCAAAATGCTGATAGTATTTGTGAAAAGATAACCGCATATTATCCTGTTAAGGAAAGCAGAACAGCAGAGCTTTGTTCCGTTGAACTTATAGAACGTTTACAGTCAAGGTTTGATTTCTTTGGCGAATATTTTGAGCTTGTAAGGAAATGCTGGATTGAGATTGAAAAGGATGAATTAAGAAAAACTTATATTGATGTGACCTCTCTTTTTATGAAGGATAACTCATTTGATGAATTATGCAATATTAAAACTGTTAATCCCGATAGTTCATTTGTAAATGATTTTTTTAATCTGTTTATTTTTCTTCCAAGTGTCGAACAAGCCTATGAAATGTATGTTAAACGCGGTTTTTCCGATGCTGAGGCGCGTGAATATTTGAGAAGCTTTCAAAAAAACTTATCAAGTGCTCATAAGGGCAGTCTTGGCAGGCCTGCTATGACAGCCTCAAAATTTAATTGGCTTTGTTTTTATATTAAAGCTGTAATTTTCAAAGCGGGCGGTTTTAATTTTGATTTACACACTTTTTCTGATGCTTATGTAATAAAAAATAAAAATAGCGATAAGATAGCTGTTCTTTGCGCAAATAAATCGGTTCACAAAAGCGGCTATATTCTCGGTAGCTGCGGAAAAACAGATGAGGAAGACTATTTTTTAGGTTCTTTCGAAGAAACAGATAATGAATTTATAGGTTATTCTGCAATAAACGGCCTTTATTCGAAAAACAAAACGGTTTATTCGAAAAAAGATTGGGAAATAATTATGGGTGTCGGCGATACCTGTATGGGCATTCATATACCAAAAAATTGCGATATAGGTAAAGACTCTTTTATTGAAGCTTTGAAACAGGCAAAGAAAATTGTGAAAGAACGTTACAGTGATTATAATCCCAAAATGTTCACTTGCACTTCTTGGTTACTGTCGGTTGAACTGGAACAAATGCTTAAGCCTAATTCAAATATATTAAATTTTGGAAGTTTTTTTAGCCGATATCCATTTAGGGATTCTACCGGTAACAATGCTTTCAACTTTATTTTTGGCGGCAAGTTTAATGGTAATGCCGAACAATTACCTGAGGATACCAGCTTGATGAAAGCGTATAAAAAGCATCTTTTAAACGGAAATTATATTCATATGTTCGGCGGTGTAATCGAGCTTGATTCAAATTTAATTAAATAACATACAAAATCCACACGCACATAAGTGAAGCGCGTGGATTTTGTGCTTTTAAACAATTTATCCGTCGTAATCTTCAATGGCGCTTAGAGCTTCCTCGCGTGTTTTAAAGATAATTCCGTTTTGGAGTCTTTCGCGGTCCTTTAATGGCAAGGTATCAAGCGTTACTGAGCCATAAACCTCTATAATTTCATCATTGTTGTAAAGCGCTATATTGTTGCCGTAGGAGTGAAGCACCCAGCGGGTTTGAGGTTGTTCGTCCCTTTTAAACAAGGAAACCAAGGTTGTTATCATTATGCCGAGGGCTATAAATAGCGAAACTAATATTGCTATAAGCGCAATTCTGGTCTTTTTATTCAAAAAATCAACTCCTTACTTTATGATATGTTTTTAAAATTCATAAGGCACTATACCTTTAAGCAATAATATTGCAACACAAGCCATAACCGAGAACGGTTTGTATTCTTTCTTGAGCTTAATTTTGAATTCTGTAGGCTCTATTTCTGTGAAATTAAAATCGCTTACAGTTCTTTGAAGGCTGGCAATTAGACTTTCACTGTTAATACTTGAGAGTGTTACCGTATTTTTTGAATTCATTCCACAGCTGATAACAGGTGTATTGCTTTTTTTAAATATTTCAAGTGCATTTCTGTTATTTTCTTCGCAAATTCCTATAAAGCCATAAGGCAAAATAAGTTTTTCGAATCTCTCTGTATTATCACAGAAAACAGCAATCCCTTTTTTTAAATTAATGTCACTGCATTTATAACGGCTGATTATTGTAAAATTACCGTTACCGCCGAATACCGCTTTATCTGAAATGTAATTTCCGCCGTAAGCCTTCAGTATTTCAATAATTTCCTTTTCATAAACGCTTTTTCTCTCGGCAAAAAGTAAAACCATCTATTTCACCCACAAGTTATTTTGCCCATTAATTCAATATTATAAATAAAAAAGCGAGGTACTTTTCGTACCTCGCTGAAAAATTGCTATTAAGCTGTTAAATAATACTTAACTAAAGATTGCAAAAGAGTATCACGGTCAATCTTGCGAATAAGATTACGGGCGTTATTATGAGTAGTTATATAAGTAGGGTCTTCTGACAAAATATATCCTACGATTTGATTAATCGGGTTATATCCCTTTTCCTTTAATGAATCGTAAACAGATGTTAAAATTCTGCGGATTTCCTGCTCGGTCTGGTCTCCGATGGAAAATGTCATCGTTCTGTCATTCACATTAATCACCTCTTAAAACTACTTTAATTATATTGTATACAAAACCAATCCAAAATTCAAGTATTATTTTCTAAGTGTTGCGCCGATTGATTCAAGCTTTGCAATGATTTTAGTGTTTACTTCGTCAATTTCCTTGTCGGTCAGTGTATTCTCCTGTGAACGAAGGAATACACTGTATGCAACACTCTTTTTGCCTTCGGGTATCTGCGCGCCCTGATAAATGTCGAAAAGCTCGATTTTTTCAAGCAATCGTCCAGCACCCTGTGAAATTGCTTTTTCAATATTACCAACAGGTAAATCAGAGTCTACAAGCATTGCAAAGTCGCGTTCAACGGCGGGGAATTTTGGCAGTGGCTTGTAGGTTGTTTTGCGCTTTTCAATACCGAGCAGAACATCAAGCTTAATTTCTGCAACATAAACCTTTTCTTCAATTCCGTAAGTGGCGGCAACTGTTGGATGAACCTCACCAAATACGCAGAATTCCTTGTTGTTTGCCTTTACCAGAGCCTGTCTGCCTGGGTGGAGATAGGGCTCACTGCTTCTTTCGTACTGAGTGTGAGCACCCGAAAGCTTACAAATTGCCTCAATAATGCCTTTGAGTGAGAAGAAGTCCTCGTCCTTACCGTAGATACCAATGCTCATTGTGGGAAGCTCCTCGGGTTGCTCGGTAAGAGGTAATTGCTTTGGAATAAAGCGTTTGCTGATTTCAAAGAATCTGCCGTCAGCAATTTTTTTATTAATGTTAGTAGCCAAAACAGTCAGCATACTTGTTGTAAGCTGTGTGCGCATTGTTGAATATTCGTCACCCAAAGGATTAATAATCTTAATCTGATTACGGCGCTCATCGTCATCAGCGAGCAAGAGGGTATCGATTGCTTTTGAAGCAATAAACGAATAGGTCGCAATTTCATAAAGATTAGCACCTGTGAGAAGCTTTTTAATTTTATTTGTCTTTATGCGTTCTGGCAATAGCTTACCGCGAACAACAGAGCCGCGCATCTGAGTACCTACAATATGGTCATATCCGTAAATACGCATAACCTCTTCGGCTAAATCGGCTCTGCCCTCAATATCGTCACGGATAGAGGGGACGCGGCAGGTGATTTCTTTGCCGTTTAAGGTGGTTTCGAGTCCTAAGGAATTAAGAATTTCGGCAATCTTTTCGTCTGCAACTTGGACTCCGATGAGCTCCATTATTTTATCGGTTGTGGTATTAATAATCTTATCCTCAGGTAAGCCTTGATTACAGTCTATAACTCCGTCAATAATATCACCTGCATCAAGCTCAAATATAAGCTGTAAAGCACGCTCAGCCGCATATTCGACATTCATAATATCAACACCGCGTTCATATCTGCCGCTGGCTTCTGTTCTGATGCCCAATGCTCTGCCTGTATGACGGAT
>CAYQFD010000044.1:0-9571 GCA_964416795.1 uncultured Ruminococcus sp.
GCAAGCGGACACATATTTTCTACTTCATGTGAATAGTTCATATATGTACTCCTTTCAAAATTGTCGGACTTTGAAATTATCAGTCCACACTAAAGATATTATATCAAAAAACGACATAAAAAACAATAGCCAAATGTTAAAATAATAACATTTTTATTCGTTTTTTAGTCCTTTTGAGCTAAAACACTTAAAAAATAATCTTCTGTGTCTGTTTGCTCTGAATCTATAAGCGTTTTTTTGCTTTCGAGCGCCAAATCTTCTGATACGATTTTTAAAATCTCGGCTTTAGCAATTTCGGTTCTGCCGAGTATCAGGTTTATCATTTCTTTCGTATTAGCTGTAGGCTCGCTTGAAGAAAGCTCTGTGCAGTAGGTGGCAGATTTTAAAACAATTTTTCCTATAACCTCAGCACCGTATTGCCTGTCCTCTGAAATATTTACCTGTGCCAAAACCTTTTCTTCTAGCTTTTTAAGTGATTCGGAAGCGGTTAACTTTGATTTGAGATTCTCAATTTCGCCAAGCAGTCTGTCATTTTCTTTTTGTAGGTCTTCGTTTCCTTTTTTAAGGCTTTCAAGCTGTCTTTGATACCCGTCAGCACGGGTAAAAAGCTCAGAATTAAGGTTAAGTAAATCCTTTTTTCGCATAAAATCACTCCTTAGCCAAAGCATTTAAAACTTGAATCAGATTTTGAAACAAGTATTTTTCGCTGTGGCATTGTTAAAATACTCGTGAATCCGTCAGGATTCACTGCGTTTTGTGCCTTGCACACCAAAAAATCCTTCATTTACAAAATTCTGCGACCTTAAAGGTGCGATTTTTTGTGTGGATTTTGGTGAAGCGAAGCTCATAAGGCTAGCGCCTATGAGCGACAATGAGCCGAAAGTCGCCTAAAAACCGCCCTTTAAGGCTGGTTCTAGTTTAAATGCTTTGGCTAGGTATTATTTCTGATGAATTTTAATTTTGAATATTTAACTATAAGTGTTAAAACAGTAATTGCAAGCAGTGAACCGCAAAAATCTATGCAAACGTCTCTAAGCTCACAGCTTCTGCCCGGTACAAACGACTGGTGTATTTCATCACTCACAGAATAGGCAAGACAGATTAAAGCACTTGATATAAAACGGTGAACAAGGGGGATGCTCTTATAGGTTACAAGGCTTAGTAATGCAAATATACCTAAAACTGCATAAATTGAGAAATGTGCGCCTTTGCGTACAAAAAACTGCCAAGAAGAAATTATCTCGTCTCGCATTTCATTTGAAAGGGTTTCAAAATCCTTTATGAAGATTTTTGCAAAAAATGTTATTACGCCACTGCTGGTATCAGACGAAGTATCTGCATCCTGTGCTGACATACAAAATATAAATATCATTAAAGCAATAAGCAAAACAACCGTAGCAATTCTAAAAAATTTAAGCATATCGTCACCTAGTAAAAAACCGTCACAAAGGGTGACGGTTTTAAAATTTTATCCTACTTTTCTAAAATAACTCATAGGGTTAACCCAACTGTCATTTTTCATCAAGCCAAAATGTAGATGGTAGCCCGTAGAATCTCCTGTTGTACCAACATAGCCTAAAATCTGGCCTTGCTTTACATACTGTCCGTTACTAACGGCTACGGTGTCCATATGAGCATACATTGCCTTGTAAACCGAACCGTCGATATTACCGTGGTTTACACCTACGTGGTTACCCCAACCGCTACCGCATCTGCAACGGCTTGATTTTGTTTTGTGCGGACAAGCGGAATATGTGCGGTAAACTGTGCCGTCAGTAATGGCAACGATAGGCTTACCGTAAATTGAGCCGTTTGAAATGTCAATACCGTAGTGTGTGGTACCCCAACGCTCACCGTAGTAGGAAGTGATATTCATACAGCTTGGAACGGGCCAGATAAAGCCTTGAACGGTATTCACAAATGAGTTGTGCTCGGCACCGCCGTAAAGAATTTCGTTAAGATACTGAGTTTTTTGTTTGATTTCAGCCTCGATAGTTTCGTTATCCTTTTCTGCATCCTTTTGCTCAGAATAGATTGAATTATATATGCTTTGAGCTTCAGCCTCTTCCTTTTCCAACTGCTTTTGAGCAGTTAGAATAGTATTCTTAACAGATACCTGCTCGGCTAAAAGCTTGTCATTTTCTTTGTTTTTTTCTTCCAGCTCTTTAATAATGCTTACCATATTATCAATCATTTTTTTATCGTGAGAAGCTACGGAAGAGGTGAGCTGAGAAAGCTGAAGATATTGAGCAAAGCTTTCAGCACCTAAAAGGAACTGAATGTTGTTACCTTTATTGCTCATATAAATTGCTCTCAGCCGCTTTTTAAAGGTAAGCTTACTTTGTTCAATTTCTGCATTTTTATTATCTATCTGAGCTTTGTTTTCTGAAATTTTTGCATTTATAGAATTAATTTCGCTGTTGCAACGGTTAATTTGCGCCTGTGTGTTTGAGATTTTTTTCTGAACAGCGGCAAGAACAGCGGCTTGATTATCTTTGTCTTTCTTAAGACGGGCAATTTCAGCCTCTATTTCTTTCGATTGCTGTTGCAGCTTTGCAATTTCATTTCTCAGGTCGCTTTCAGTATCAGCTGATACATTAAAAGGCAAATTAAAAGCCGTTACAAAGAGAAAAACTGATAATATAAGCGAAAATATTCGCTTTAGAGTTTTATTCATAAAAAATCACCGTTAGAATTTATATAGCAGCAAACTCACTGCCTTCGTGACGAAGATATTTGCTAATCATAATAACACTTCCGATTACACCTGCTATAATGCCTATTGCAACAAAGACTGCAAGCAGTATCCAAGCCATATCGCCATACTTCACTATATCGTTAGTGCCTAAGGTTGAAATAATGGTTTCGGTAGCTACTCTGTAGCAGAAGTAGAGAAGACCTTCAGCAATAAGCGCTGAAATAAGGCCTATAACCATACCCTCAACTACAAAGGGGATACGTATAAAGGTATCTGTAGCACCGACAGCCTTCATAATACTGATTTCAAGCTTTCTTGTGTACATTGTTACGCGGATAGTGTTTGATACAATGACAAGTGAGATTAGCATTAAAATTGCAATAATCCATACACCTGCCACGCCGAGCCCTTTTTTAACAGCCGATATTTTATCGGCAAGGTCATCCTGTGACTGTATAACGTCTATACCGTCAAGCTGTTTGATTTCTTCTATGGTTTGGCCGAAAAGTGCCATATCCTTCATTGTGATTTTGGCGGCACAGGACATCGGGTTGCCATATTCTTCGTCAAGGAATGTGAAATACTCTTCCTGACCGTCAAGCATAGTATCTTTTATTGATTCCAATGCTTCCTCACTTGAAACAAAGGTAACTTCTGCGACATTTTCAATTTTTGCAATTTTATCGCAGAGTGCTTTTGCTTCTTCATCATTATGAATCACATAATCCGAAGCTTTTATTCCGTTTTTATCGGCAGTATCATCTGCTTCAGCACTTTCAGTACTTTCAGTACTTTCAGTGCTTGAAGAGGTGCTTTCGGCAGTGCTTGAATCCCCGTAAAGTGCCCAGTTATAGTCCTTCATATATGCCATAACAACATTTTGCTGCTCAAGGTTGGCGATTGCTTTTGAAACGTTTTCGGAAATTAGTATAGCAAGACCGATTATTACCATACAAGCAACCAACACACCGATTGATGCAATGGTCATAAGACGGTTTGCCCAAGTGTTTTTAAATCCCTCACCGATGAGGTACCTTATACTTTTTATTTTCATTGAAGGCTACCTCCGGCATTGTCAGCAACAATCTTACCGCCATCAAGCATAATAACTCTGTGCTGAAAATCTCGCACAAGGTTATGGTCATGAGTTACCATAAGCACGGTTGTTCCATGCTTGTTAATTTCGGTAAGCATATTAACAATTTCATAGGACATATTTGGGTCTACGTTACCTGTAGGCTCGTCCGCAATAATAATATCGGGCAAGTTAACAAGTGCGCGTGCAAGTCCCACACGCTGCTGCTCACCGCCCGAAAGCTGTGAGGGCATTGAACGAGCTTTATGACCGAGGTTTACTTTGGCAAGTGCTTTAGAAACCTCACGCCTTACATCTCTGCCGTCAGAGCCGACAACGTGCATTGCAAAGGCAACGTTCTGAAAAACATTCATTGTGGGGATAAGTCTGAAATCCTGAAACACGATTCCCATTGTTCTGCGAAGCAAAGGAATCTGCTTACGTTTCATATTAGTAAGGTTGAAACCGTTTACCAGTATTTTTCCTGTATTGGCTTTTTCTTCACGCATAATAAGCTTCATAAAGGTGCTTTTGCCTGCACCTGAAGAACCAACTATAAAAACAAATTCGCCTGCGGTAATACTGATGTTAACGTCTTCAAGAGCGTGTGTACCGGTCTGATAGGTCTTGGATACACCGCGGAATTCAATAATAGGCTTTTTAGGAGCTATGATCTCGTTGCCGTTTGAAGTTTGATCCATTGTATAGTTCTACTTTCTTAGTATTTAATGGGGTTGCTCTTTAAGTATTTATTTACCATAAGGGCTATCTTGAAGATGATAGCGTGATCGAATTCACGAAGATCAAGACCTGTTATTTTCTTGATTTTTTCAAGTCGGTAAACAAGTGTATTTCTGTGAACAAAGAGTTTTCTTGATGTTTCTGAAACATTGAGGTTGTTTTCAAAGAAGCGCTGAATTGTAAACAGGGTTTCCTGATCAAGACTCTCAATAGAGCCTAATTTAAAAACTTCTTTAAGGAAGGTTTCACAAAGGGTGGTAGGTAACTGATAAATAAGACGTGCAATACCTAAATTATCGTATGAAACGATGGTTTTTTCGGTATCAAATACCTTTCCTACTTCAAGAGCGGTTTGAGCTTCCTTGAAGGAACGTGCCAAATCCTTAAGATTATCAACCGTTGTACCTACACCGATGACAGTGTGAATATAGAATTCACCTGAAATAGTATCTGCAATAGAAGAAGCGAGCTTTTCTACTGTTTTGGGATCGATACCTGGCTTTGTTTCTTTAACAAGTGCAATGTCATTTTCATTAATGCTGATAACAAAATCCTTTGACTTGTCAGGGAAGAGGTTCTGCACAATATCATAAATTGAAATCTCGGTCTGCTCTGTAGCACGGATAAGAATAACAGTGCGCATAACATCACTGTTGAAATAAAGTTCACGTGCTTTAAGGTAGATATCACCGGGTAAAATATTATCAAGTATTATGTTCTTGATAAAGTTGCTGCGGTCATATTTCTCGTCATAATAGAATTTAATGTTAGCAAATGCAACTGCTAAAATGGCAGCATATTTAGATGCTAAAAGGTCTTCCCCGTCAACAAAAACAATATAGTTAGCGCCCTGCGAAGAAGCAAGACTCTTGCAGGTGTGACCTTCTATCACAATAAGTTCGTTTTGGATAACGGTGAAAGCTTCCATTGCTTCGCCGATTTTACTGAGCTCTGAGCATGCAATAACGGTGAAGTTCTCATCAATTACACCGAAGGTACGGTCGATAGAATCCTTCATTTGATGGATTACACCCTGAAATAAGCGATTAGACATTATAGAATACACATCCTTTATTTAAAAACTAAAAAATAAATTTACACACTTACCATTTTACACAATATTTAGTGATTTTGCAAGTAATAAATACGAAAAAAGCGAAAAACGTTACAAAATTATTACAAAATACTGATTTTTCGCTCATTAATGATAAGAAATATTGACATTAGAAAGAAAAATTGCTAAATTTACAAAGGGTGAGTTGTTATGAATGCCAAAAATAAAACACTTGGAGTTTTGGCGGCACTTGCTGCAAACGTGATTTTTGGGTTCAGCTTTATATTCTCAAAGCTAGCACTTAAAGTTGCGCAGCCGCTTATAATTCTTAGCGTCAGATTTACAGTAAGCTTTGCGGTTTTAAATCTTATTTTGCTGTTTTCCAAAACCAAACTGAGCTTTAAAGGAAAGCCTAAAATAAAACTGATTTTAATGGGGCTTATGCAACCGCTTTTGTACTTTATTTTTGAGCTTTACGGACTATCTAAAGTATCCTCGGCACTGTCGGGTGTGATTATTGCCTTGGTACCCGTAGTGGTTATGGTTCTGGCAATATTTTTGCTGTCGGAGAAGCCGACCATTTTGCAGATAGTCTGCACTGTTTTATCTATCATCGGTGTGTCTTTAATAAGCATTATTTCTTCCGACGGCTCTAAAAACTATTTTTTCGGCGTGATTTTGCTTATCGGGGCTGTAATTTGCGCCGCATTTTTCAATGTATTGAGCCGAGAAGAATCAAAGCGCTTCAGTCCCTTTGAGAGAACCTATATGATGTTCTTATTAGCGACTGTCGGCTTCAATGTAATCGGATTTTTGAAATATAAAGACAGCTACATACCGTCTGTTTTTAATGCCCTGCAAAGCTATGAATTTTTGATTGCGGTTCTTTATTTATCAGTATTTTCATCTGTGGCAGCATTTTTGCTGTATAACTATTCTACTACAGTGATAAGCGTCTTGCAATCAGCATCTTTTTCCAATATTATTACGGTTGTAACGGTGCTTGCAGGAATAGTGATTTTAAAAGAAAATTTCGGCATCTGTGAATATTTGCTGTGTATACTTATCGTACTCGGTGTATGGGGAGTTAATATATTTGTTCCCAAGACAAAAAAATAGAGCGTTGGCTTTTCGCCAACGCTCTTTGCGTTTTATTAATCGTTTACGTAAGGAAGTAAAGCCATCTGACGTGCACGCTTAATAGCGGTGGTGATTTCGCGCTGGTGAGCAGCGCAGGTACCGGTTGCACGGCGGGGGAGAATCTTAGCGCGTTCAGAGATGAACTTGCGAAGACGGGCTACATCCTTATAATCAATGCTTTCAACACGATCAACGCAGAAATGGCAAACCTTTTTGCGAGGTTTTTTGTGCATAGGTCTATCGTTTCTCTCGTTTTCCATTTTAAAAGCCTCCTTAAATATTATTTTTTGACTCGGATTAGAAAGGTAAATCGTCGTCGGTAGCATCGCCTAAATCGGCGAAATCGTTTGCGTCAGCGTTGCTGAAGGAAGCGGGAGTACTGTCACTTGGAGCAGAATCTCTCTTTGATTCAACAAACTGAACATTGTTTGCAACTACTTCAAAAGCGGTACGGTTATTGCCGTTTTTATCCTGATAACGTCTTGTCTGGATAGAGCCCTCAATACCGATAAGGTTGCCCTTTTTGAAGTACTTTGTGATAAATTCCGCAGTTTGACGCCATGCAACGATATTGATAAAATCTGCCTGACGCTCTTCTCCGGAACGGTAATTACGGTTTACAGCGATGGAGAAGGTTGTAACCGAAATGCCGTTAGGAGTGGTCTTAAGTTCGGGGTCGGCAGTTAAGCGACCTGTTAAAACTACTAAATTAAACATTCCTTTTTTCCTCCATTACTTCTTGATTACCATAACGCGCAATACACCGTCGGTAATCTTAACGATACGCTCAAGCTCGGCAGGGAAATTAGGTTCGCTTTCAAAGTTGTAGAAAACATAGTAACCCTCAGCCTCGTCATTGATGAGATATGCAAGACGGCGCTTGCCCCAATCATCAACGCTTTCAATGGTACCGTTTTTTGCGATAAGGTCGTTAATCTTTTCCTTTAAAGCAGTTGTAGCCTCTTCGCCGCCTGCTACTGAAAAGATAACACCAGCTTCATACTTATTGGTCATTTACTTTGCACCTCCCTTTGGACTTTTGGCTTCGCTCTTAGTCGAAGCAAGGAGCTAAATGCACATAGTATTCCATTTAGCAAACTGTATTATAACAACTTTTATTTTGCTTGTCAATAAAAATATTGATTTTTCTGAAAATTTCAGTATAATTAAGTTGAGAAGGAAGGCGGTAGGCTATGTTACTCACAATAGATATAGGTAATACGAATATAACACTGGGCTGTTTTGACGGAGATATTTTGGAACTTACGGCACGTCTTGCCACAGACCAACTTAAAACTGCCGACCAATATGCAGTTGAAATTAAAAGTCTTTTGTCTTTATATGATATCGGCAGTGAGGAAATTGAGGACTGCATAATAGCTTCGGTTGTGCCTACGGTTGCAAAAAGTATAAGCAATGCAGTTTCAAAGCTTTGCCATATTGTGCCGCTTATGTTAGGTCCGGGTGTTAAAACAGGTCTTAACATTAAGATCGATAATCCCGCACAGCTCGGTGCTGATTTGGTAGCAGGTGCGGTAGGCGCATTAGAGGAATATACGATGCCGTGCGTTATTATAGATATGGGTACTGCATCAACTATAAGCGTGCTAGATAGAAACGGTGTGTTTTTAGGCGGCGTTATCGCGGCGGGTGTACGTCTTACCCTTAAAGCATTGGCTGAAAATACCGCACAGCTGACCTCTATTCCGATTGAAGCACCGAAATCTGTTATAGGTGCTAATACAGTAGAATGTATGCAGTCGGGTCTTGTATACGGCACAGCCGCTATGCTTGACGGCTTGCTTGGAAAAATTGAGCAGGAATTGGGCGAAGAGCCAACGGTTGTTGCAACGGGCGGACTCTCACGTGATATTATACCTCATTGCAAATATAACATTATATATAATGAAAATTTGCTGTTAGACGGACTTAAGTCTATATACGAAAAAAACAACTGACCGTGAGGTCAGGTTACATATATTATATTATGAGTTGTATCCGTAAGGAACAGCATCGGAGGTAATTTTATGGAAAAAACAACAAACAGGAAACAACAGATTAAAACACTTGTCCTAGGTGCGATTTTTACAGCCCTTGTAATTGTGCTGCAGTTTATGGGTGCGTTTATTCGCTTTGGTCCTTTTCAGGTGTCGCTTGTGCTTGTGCCTATAGTAATAGGGGCTGCAATGTGCGGCGCTAAAATCGGCGCATGGCTCGGCTTTGTATTCGGAGCGGTAGTATTGCTTAACGGCGATGCGGCGGCATTTCTTGCAATCGACGTGTTTGGAACAATACTTACAGTTTTGCTTAAAGGCACGGCTTGCGGTCTTTGTGCGGGACTGGTATTCAATGCTATTGAAAAGCGCAATAGATATATAGCCGTAATCGCGGCGGCTGTCGTTTGTCCGCTTGTGAATACCGGTATATTCCTATTGGGCTGTCTTGTATTCTTTATGGATGCTGTAAGAGAATGGGGGCTTGCGGGAGGCTTTAACGGTACCTTCCAATATATGATACTAGGACTTGTCGGCGGAAACTTCCTGTTTGAGCTCGCATCTAATATAATTCTAAGCCCTGTAATAGTAAGGGTTTTGAGTATCGAAAAAAAGAGCGTATAATACTAAAGCAGAGGTTTTTCCTCTGCTTTTCTAAATTTTGCAAAAAAACACTTGCAAAATTAACTCTGTTGTGATATAATTTTTTGGCTACTGGGATAGTAGCATAAAATAACACACATTCCGCTGTAAAAAACGGCAGGTGTCACCTTTTGCTATTGGGTGATTCCCGAATACAAGGCGGGATGGAGGAAAAACCTTAGGAGGAAATTAAAATGGCAGTAGTATCTATGAAACAGCTTCTTGAA
>CAYQFD010000045.1:0-9465 GCA_964416795.1 uncultured Ruminococcus sp.
GGCTGATATGTTCGGCTATGCTACCGACCTTCGTTCCAAGACACAGGGACGCGGTCAGTATGTAATGGAACCCGACGGCTACAAGCCCGTTCCTAAGAGCGTTGCAGAGAAGATTATTTCTTCTCGTACAAAGAAAGACTAATTTATAAATAAAAGTCTTGAAATTTGTAATTAAATTTGTTAAACTATGAATAGCGTAGCTATCAATTAATTTTTAGGAGGAATTCAAAAATGGCAAAAGCACATTTTGAACGTACCAAACCCCATGTAAACATTGGAACTATCGGTCACGTTGACCATGGTAAGACTACTCTTACCGCTGCTATTACTAAGTATCTTTCTTTAAAGGGTCAGGCTTCTTTCGAAGACTATGCAAACATCGATAAGGCTCCCGAAGAGAGAGAGCGTGGTATTACTATCAATACCGCACACGTTGAGTACGAGACCGACGCTCGTCACTATGCACACGTTGACTGCCCCGGACACGCTGACTATGTTAAGAACATGATCACCGGTGCTGCTCAGATGGACGGTGCTATCCTCGTTATCGCTTCTACTGACGGTCCTATGGCTCAGACTAAAGAACACCTTCTCCTTGCTCGTCAGGTTGGCGTTCCTTACATCGTAGTATTCATGAACAAGACCGACTTAGTAGACGACGAAGAGCTTCTCGAACTCGTTGAAATGGAAATCCGTGAGACACTTGACAAGTATGAATTCCCCGGCGATGATACACCTATCATCAAGGGTTCTGCTTTCAAGGCTCTTGACAGTGCTTCTACAGATCCTGCTGATCCTGTATACGCTCCTATTCAGGAACTTATGGATGCTGTTGACAGCTACATTCCTACTCCTGACCGTAAGTCAGACCTTCCTTTCCTTATGCCTATCGAGGACGTTATGACAATTTCAGGTCGTGGTACTGTTGTTACAGGTCGTGTTGAGCGTGGTCAGCTTAATGCTGGTGACGAAGTTGAAATCATCGGTCTTACCGAAGAACGCGCTAAGACTGTTGTTACTTCAATGGAAATGTTCCGCAAGACTCTCACATACTGTGAGGCTGGTGATAACGTAGGTGCTCTTCTCCGTGGCGTAGGCCGTGAAGATGTTGAACGTGGTCAGGTTCTTTGTAAGCCCGGTTCTATCAACCCCCATACAAAGTTCCACGGTCAAGTTTACGTTCTTAGCAAAGAAGAAGGCGGACGTCATACTCCTTTCTTCAACAACTACCGTCCTCAGTTCTATTTCAGAACAACTGACGTTACAGGTGTTATCTCTCTTCCCGCTGGCACAGAAATGTGTATGCCTGGCGATAACGTAGAAATGGATGTTGAGCTTATCACTCCTATCGCTATCGAAGAAGGCTTACGTTTCGCTATCCGTGAAGGTGGCCGTACCGTTGGTTCTGGTGTTGTTACAAAGATTAACGAATAATCTTAAAAATACACTTAAATTCAAAAAAGAACTCCCTCGGGAGTTCTTTTTTTTGACGTTTTTTGCACCTGTGTAATATTATGCTATAAAAAGCAAAAAATAAATCGGGGTGTTTTGAATGTCGCATAACATAATAGAAGCTTTTATCGAAGAATTTTTGCCGTATGTTATAGGTGTTTTAGAAATAATGGGTATAACTGTTGTGGCTTGGAGTGGAATCTATGCTTTTTGGGAATATATACAAAACACCTTTTTTCACAAGAAATTTGCTTTGCAGTTTCATCTTGCCAACGGTCTTGCTACGGGTCTTGAATTTAAAATGGCGGCAGAGATTCTTAAAACAGTGCTCATTCGTGAAATGAGCGAGCTTTTGGTACTGGGTGCAGTAATACTTTTGCGTGCACTGCTCAGTGTGCTTATTCATTTTGAGATGAAGCACAATAAAAGAAATGAAGAATAATGCGTAATTCGGAATTATAAAACAAAAAACTACGGTGATTTTTCACCGTAGTTTTTATAGTTAGTCTTTTAATCCTAAAATATAATCTGCAGATACATTATAGTATTTACATAATTCGATTACTTTATGTACAGGTATTTCGGATTCCCCTGTTTCCCATCTACGATATTGTGTGGTGTATGTGTTAAGAATTTTTGCTATATCTGCCTGTGTTTTATCGTTGTCTTCGCGTAAATCTCTGATTCTTTGATATAAGAATTTCAAGTAGCTCACCTTAATGTAAAATTAACAGAATAACATAAAAACATATTATATTATTCTTTAGGGTACCAACATTATTGATTAATTTTTATTAGATGTAAATTCTGCAATGTCAGATAATTTACAGTTGAGTATTTCACAGAGCATATTGAGAGTGTAAGTGTTAATATTGGCGTTTTTTCTTAATCTGTCAAGCTGACCTGAGCTAAAGCCGTAGTCTTTAATGAGCTTGTATTGAGATATACCCTTTTGTTTCATTGTTTCCCACAGTTTATCATAGATAATCATATTGCACCTCATACTTTATTATATATAAAATATAAGCTATTATATTTTTCTTGACAATAGCCCGTAAATAGACTATAATACAATAGCAACGTTTTATGTTGCTGTTGCGACACAAGCTAAAAGCAGAGGCTTAGTTAATTACCTCTGCTTTTGGTTTTTAAATCGGGTTGAAAAATTATATTTAATATGATAAAATAATTCAAAATAAGTTTAAGGAAAACTAAGATGTCGAAAATTATAACAGTAGATGATATTAATGCGCCTGAGCTTTCGGTTTATACTTCTCTTACAGAATCACAGCTTAAAAGACATGAGGGAGTATTTATTGCAGAAAGCGTAAAGGTAATAGATGTCGCTTTGGATAAGGGGCTTGAACCTATAAGCTTTCTTATGGAGGAAAGGCAGATTAAGGGTATAGGCAAGGATTTAATTGTGCGTTGTCCCGAAGTGCCTGTATATACTGCTTCAAGACAGGTTCTAAGCTCTATTACAGGCTTTGAGCTGACCCGCGGTGTACTTTGCGCTATGAAGCGCCCCCATGCTAAGAGTATCGATGAGGTTTTAAAAAATGCAAAAAGAATTGCAGTTTTAGAAAGATTAAGTGATGCTGTAAACGTGGGTGCAATCTTTCGCAGTGCGGCGGCCTTAGGTATAGATGCGGTTTTATTGTTCCATAATTGCAGTGAACCTCTTAACAGACGCACTGTAAGAGTCAGTATGGGAAGTGTGTTTTTAGTACCTTGGGCATTTTTTCAGAAAGAAAATTTCCCGAATTCAGAAAATGCCGTGGAATACCTTAAATCTAAAGGCTTTATTACTGCCGCTTTGGCACTGAAAAATGACAGTATAGGTATTGATGATCCTGTTCTCAAAACACAAGAAAAACTAGCGTTTTTTTTAGGTGCAGAGGGCGAGGGCTTGAGTGAAAATACAATTAAAAGCTGTGATTACACAGTAAAAATACCGATGTTTCACGGAGTCGATTCCCTGAATGTTGCCGCAGCGGCGGCAGTAAGCTTTTGGGAAATAATGCAAAACAACCGTCACTTATAAAAGTGACGGTTGTTTTCGCCCACGCCTCATAGGGCGGTATTTGTTTCTCGGGCAAAAATCCCTATATTGTTGCCAAAAGCCTCGAAAGGCGACAGCCTTTCTGCGTTTTGTGGCTTAAATACAGGCAATTTTTAATACCTACGAACTGCAAAGCACCTTAAAAAGAAAATTTTTAGTGGCAGAAAAGGCAAAAACCTCCGATAACGCTGACGCGTATCGGAGGTTTTTAACAAATTATGGCGCAAAAATTTCGCTTTTTAAGGAAATACATCCCTATGGGGCGTGGGCGTTAGTAATATCATATTTTTAATTTAGTATTTAAGCTCGTAACCACCAACGGAACGAATATTAAGAACACAGCAGCTACCTTGGCCGAATACCTTCTCTATCATTTCCTTGTAGCTATCCAGCAAATCTGTTGGGATATAGCACTGAATAGTACCTGCGAAACCGCCGCCGTGAACGCGGCAAGCGCCCTTGCCGTTTAAGAATTTCTTGGTAAGAGCAATCGCAAGGGAAAGTCCCTGCTCATTTATGGCAGAGGTTGAATAGAGGTTCTGCAAATAATCATATGAGGACTGACCTGACGCATTAACCATTCCTAAGAAGCCTTCAAAATCTTCTGATTTAAGAGCAGAGCGTTGGTCAAGCACACGCTGTTGCTCGTTTATAAAGTGGAAAGCACGTAATACTGCTCTGTCACCGCAAGACTTGCGAAGGTCGGCAATTTTGCTGTAGAACAGATCAGCGTTAGCATCTCTTAAGAAATCTACACCGAGTTCATTGCTTACAGCCTTGCATTCGAGTGTAATATCAGCATAGTCCTGTGTAAGATTGGCGTGGTTTCCACCTGTATCAACAACGCAGAGGGTATAACCGAAGCTCTTAATATCAAGGTCAATGCTTTCAGTTACAGGGTCTGAGGGATTATGGAAATCGGCATACGTAAAACCGCCGAGAGAGCTTGCCATCTGGTCGAGCAGACCGCAAGGCTTTCCAAAATACTCGCGCTCCGCAAACTGACCGATTTTTGCAATTTCAATCGGTGTAACCTTACCGTCTGCAAAGAGGTCGTTTAAAATATTACCGATAAGCACCTCAAACGCTGCAGAGGAAGAAAGTCCCGAGCCTTTAAGTACATTAGAAGTGGTGTATGCGTTAAAGCCTTGAATTTTATAGCCCAGTTCTTTAAACTGATTACATACACCGCGGATAAGTGCTATCGCAGTGTTCTTTTCATTGTCCCTTTTCTCAAACTCCGTGATATCCACAGTATCCATATTATAGCCCTCAGACTTTATACGGATTTTGCCGTCTTCATTAAGGGAAACAATGGCGATAACGTCTAGGTCGACACTTGCCGCAAGTACGCTTCCGTGCTGATGGTCAGTGTGGTTTCCGCTTACCTCTGTTCTTCCGGGTGCAGAGAAAAGACGTATTTCACTTGATGAGGGGAAAATCTTTTCAAAAGAGTCACAGGCTTTGGCATAGCGCTGTCTTGCAATTTCTGCGTTCCCGTAAAGTAAATGGAAATCCTTATCAAAGCTACCGTTCAGTATTGCAGATTTAATTTCAGTTATTTTCACGTCTTACAACACCTTTATTTAATTAGTTCTAAGGTATCTCTCGCAATAGCGAGCTCTTCGTTTGTAGGAATAATATATATGTTTACCTTACTGTCTGCGGTGGAAATCTTGATTTCTTCGCCACGAACATGGTTCTTTTCATCGTCGATAAATGCACCGAGATATGCGAGGTTTTCACAAACCGCTTTACGCAAATCGTTATCGTTTTCACCAATACCGCCTGTGAAAGCAATAGCGTCAACACCGTTCATAGCAGCTACATAAGAGCCGATGAATTTTGTAATCTGATAACGCTGCATATCAAGAGCCAACTGTGCTCTTTTATTGCCTGCTTCTGCAGCTGCGATAACGTCGCGATTGTCATTAGAAACGCCTGAAACACCTAAAACACCCGACTCTTTATTAAAGATGCGGTTGAGGTCAGCGGGTGAAAGGTTTTCTTTCTCGGCAATAAATGTTATGGCAGAGGGGTCAAGTGTACCTGTACGTGTACCCATCATAAATCCGTCAAGCGGGGTGAAGCCCATTGAGGTATCAACACAAACACCGTCTTTAATAGCAGTAATCGAACTACCGTTACCTAAATGGCAGGTGATGATTTTAATATCCTTCTTATCCTTACCCTCAAGAGCGGCAACGCGGTCGCTTACAAAGTGGTGAGATGTGCCGTGTGCGCCGTATTTACGAACCTTGTATTCCTCGAAATATCTGTAAGGAATGGGGAACATATATGCTTTAGCAGGCATTGTCTGGTGGAAAGAGGTATCGAAAACTGCAACCTGAGGCTTTTCTTCACCAAAGGTTTTGATGCAAGCTCTGATAGCCAAAACGTGAGCGGGATTATGAAGAGGTGCTAAAGCGCCTAATTCGTCAATATCCTGCAAAACCTTAGGAGTAATAACGCAAGAGCCTTTGAAGATACTGCCTCCCTGAACGATTCTGTGACCTATAGCAGAAACCTCATCAAATGAGTCAATAACCTTTGCGTCACTCTTGGTCATTGCATAAACAACAGCCTCAAAAGCCTCGCTGTGTGTAGGCATATCTGTTTCAGCAGTATACACCTTACCGTCAGCTGTTTTGTGTGAAATTGCACCCGAAACACCTATTCTTTCACAAAGACCTTTACAAAGAACCTGCTCATTTTCCATATCAATAAGCTGATACTTGAGTGATGAGCTTCCTGCGTTAACTACGAAAATTTTCATTTTTTTGACCTCCATTTAAAACCATTATTGCTAAATTAAGCAAAATATGGTAAATTAATTATACAACATAGTATTATACACCATTCTTTAAGCTTTTTCAAGAGGGAAGTGATATTTTGACTGTTTCGGGTATAGTTGCAGAATTTAACCCGCTTCACAAGGGGCACGAATATTTAATAAAGACTGCTAAGGAGGACGGCCCTGTTGCAGTAGCGCTTAGCGGCAACTTTGTTCAGCGCGGAGATGTAGCTGTTTGTGAGAAACGGTTGAGGACAAAAGCCGCCCTTCAAAGCGGTGCGGATTTAGTAGTAGAGCTTCCTGTATTATGGTCAATGTCAACTGCACAGAATTTCGCGTTGGGAGCGGTATCTGCACTTTCTTATGTAGGCTGTAAAAACCTTCTTTTCGGAAGTGAATGCGGAAATGTACAAGAACTGATAAAAGCTGCTGATATTTTGAATTCCAAGGATTTTTCCGAAAAGCTGCACCAATTAAAAGAGGGCGATACGTTTGCAAAGTTGCGTCAGAAAGCGGCAGAAAGCTGTGGGGTGAAAAAAGACCTGCTCAAAGGCGCTAATAATAATCTTGCGGTTGAATATATTCTGGCGGCAAAGCAAAACGGAATGAGTCTTGACTTTAAAACAGTTGCACGCAAGGGTGCAATGCATGATTCAATGTGTGAGGATGAATTTGTGTCAGCATCTTTACTTCGTGAGAAATTAAGACAAAACGATTTTGAGTTTTGCAAAAAATATATGCCCGATTTTTCAGTTTCACTTCTGAATGAAGAAAGTATTGCTGATATAAGGAATATAGAAAACGCGATTCTTGCGGTGCTCAGAACTAAAACACATCAAGAGCTTAAAAAGCTTCCTGATTTGAGCGAGGGGGTAGAAAATAAACTTTTTGATGCGATTAGGGTTGCAGAAAGCTTAGATAAGTTGTATAATGAAATCAAGGTAAAAAGATATACCCTTGCAAGAATAAGGCGGTTGGTTTTATCGGCTTTTTTAGGTTTTGACAACGAGTTTTTTATGAAGCCTGTGCCGTATGTCAGGGTTCTCGGATTTAACAGTGTGGGCGAGCAGATTTTGAAGGAGAATGCAAAAAATTCTTCTGTACCTATAGTTTCAACTGTGGCGGAAATTAAAAAGCTTAACCCACACGCACAAAAGGTTTTCGAGTGCGAAACCAAAGCTACCGACCTTTTTTCTCTTTCATTACCCAGGGCGTTACCCTGCGGATTGGAATACACATCAAAAATTATTAAAATGGGAGTGTCTTAAAATGGTTACAGTAAAAGAAGTTGAAAGCTACAAAAATTACGGAAGATGCGTAAGTATTTCAAACGGTGTAATTGAAGCTTATGTTACGGTGGATAAAGGTCCGCGTATCATTAAATTCGGTTATGTTGACGGTCAGAATTTTATGTGCGATGACAGCTCGATATTAAAGCCCAAGAGCGATGAGGCTTATGAGAAATTATTCGGCAAGGGAAGACGTTGGGAAATATTAGGCGGTCACAGACTGTGGCTTTCGCCTGAAACCTATCCCGAAACATATTTGCCTGATGACCGCAAGGTAGATTATACAGTTACCGAATTCGGCGCTGTTTTCAATCCACTGCCTGACAGTGAGGTTGGAATTCAGAAAACCATTGAAATCAAGATGGATAAAGACGATGCTAATATGCAACTTAAAATGAGTGTTAAAAATATCGGAAACGAATCCAAAGAATTTTCTATATGGGCACTGTCTGTATGCTCAACAGGCGGAACTCTTGTTCTTCCTACCAACACAAATGATACTGGATACCTGCCCAACCGCGCAATCGTTGTTTGGCCTTATACCGACCTCACAGATGACCGCATTTTCTTCGGAAAGAGATATGCAACTGTTAGACAAGATGTAAATGCTAAAACACCTGTAAAGCTTGGCTTCGACCTTAATAAAGGTACTGCTTACTATGTAAAGAACGGAGAAATTCTTTGTAAAAATTATGATGTTAATCACCCTGATGCAAAATATCCTGATTATGCAAGCTCCTTTGAAACATATACAAACGCGAAGTTCTTAGAGTTTGAAACACTGGGCGAGTTAAAGGAAGTGGCTGTCGGCGAAACATCAGAGCATACAGAGTGTTGGTCGCTTTGCAAACAGCCTTGCGAGGTTGATTTTAAAAACGACGATTCAATTGATAATCTGCTTTCGAAAATTTAATGCTTTTTAATCCCTCTGAATTTCAGGGGGATTTTTTATACGCGCGTGTATTATATATAAGGTGTATGGTTAACACGCAAAATATTGAAACGAAAAAAATTTAAAAAAATTTAAAAAAACACTTGATTTTTAGCTTTACTTGTGGTATTATCGTAAGGCACGCTGAAAAAGTATGGCGTGAAGTGTGCCAATATCGGCGCGCGTACATGCGTTGATGCGGGAGGTGGCCCATCTTGAATGGGGAAATTTCCGCGGAGTATGTCCGATTTTAAACCGGGCGAAAACCACAGGAGCATTTAAGGTACTTGCGAACCTTGAGTGCAACGGCGAAGCGATTCGCTGTCCGGAATTGACTGCGACCCCAGCCAGTACCGGTTTTATAATGTACCGCAAAGAAAAACGCGGCACGTTGTATGTTTTGCCCGCCAACTACTTAAGGAGGCGAAATTCACATGGCAGTGAAAGAAAAAATCCGAATCAGAATTAAGGGTTACGACCATGCGCTTGTAGACCAGTCCGCTGAAAAAATAGTGGAAACCGCTAAACGTACAGGAGCTAGAGTTTCAGGTCCGGTACCGCTACCGACTGAAAAAGAAATCGTAACAATCCTTCGCGCTGTTCATAAGTATAAGGACAGCCGTGAGCAGTTCGAGATGAGGACACACAAAAGGCTTATTGACGTAATCAGACCTTCCAACAAAACTGTTGAAGCTCTGACCGGTCTTGAGCTTCCCGCCGGTGTAGAAATTGAAATCAAGCTTTAATATAAAGGTATTTCATTTCACACGACAGGTCATGTTGGTGAAAACCAACCAATAACCAAAGGAGGAAAAAACAATGCAGAAAGCAATCGTTGGCAAAAAATTGGGTATGACTCAACTTTTTGATGCAAACGGAAACGTTGTTCCGGTTACTGTTATTGAAGCAGGTCCCTGTGTAGTAGCACAGAAGAAAA
>CAYQFD010000046.1:0-9210 GCA_964416795.1 uncultured Ruminococcus sp.
TTCAACAGTTACAAAGCTTTATTTGTTTTCAGCTTTAGTACCGATTATTGTAATGTTTTTCGCAATTTATGCTATGACATATAGAATGACAAAGCCGTTAAGACTTATGTCTGAAGCATCACGAGCTATGGCAAAGGGAGATTTTTCAAAGCGTATTCCTGTTATGAGCGATGATGAAATAGGTGAGCTTTCGACCTCGTTTAATCTAATGACAAATACGCTTGCAAGCCTTGAGGGAATGCGAAAGAGCTTCGTTGCGAATGTTTCGCACGAGCTCAAAACACCAATGACCACAATAGGAGGCTTTATTGACGGTATACTTGACGGTACAATTGAGCCTGAGAAGCATAAATATTATTTAGGAATAGTTTCTGATGAAATTAAACGACTGTCGCGTCTTGTAGAGTCAATGCTTAGTATGTCGAGACTTGAATCGGGGGAGCTCACATTGAAGCCTGAGCTTTTCGACCTCAGAGAAATGATTTTTACAATAGTTATAAGTCAGGAACAACGCATTGAAAAAAAGGGACTTGAGATAAAAGGGCTTGATGAACTGCAACCTGTGTCAGTAAAGGCTGACCGCGATTTAATTCATCAGGTAATATATAATCTTGTGGACAACGCGATTAAGTTCAGCAACGAACAGGGAATACTTAAGTTTTCGCTTCAAAATGAAAACCGCAAAACAGTTTTTACCCTTAGTAATACAGGTAAAGGTATACCTCAAAAAGAGCTGCCTTTTGTTTTTGAACGTTTTTACAAGGTTGATAAATCGAGGTCTGATGTTAAAAACAGCACAGGACTCGGACTTTATATTGTTAAAACCATTGTTAAGGCACACGGTGGCACAATAATGGTTTCAAGCAAGGAGAATGAGATTACATCATTTAAGCTAACCTTAGTGTGACAGGTTCGAGTCCTGTCACACTAGCCAAAGCATTTAAACTTGAACCAGCCTTAAAGGGCGATTTTTAGGCGGCTTTCGGCTCATTGTCGCTCATAGGCGTTAGCCTAATGAACTTCGCTTCACCAAAATCCACACAAAAAATCGCACCTTTAAGGTCGAAGAATTTTGTAAATAAAGGATTTTTTGGTGTGCGAGGCACAAAACGCAGTGAATCCTAGCGGATTCACGAGTATTTTAACAAAGTCACAGCGAAAAATACTTGTTTCAAAATCTGATTCGAGTTTAAATGCTTTGGCTACCTACGGAACAGTAAAACTTTGAACGGAGAAGAAGAATGGACGAGTTTTTTAATAATAACCAACAGGAAAACATAGAAGAAAGCACTGAAAATGTAGCTGAGCCTCAAATTGCTGAAAATGCACAAGAGGTTGAAGCCGAAAATACTGAGAGCTTTTCGGATGAAAATTTTGAGAATGCAGAGGACTTTGCACCGCAGTATGTTCCTGTATATAATCCTGTCAACTACTCTAAACCCGAAATTATTAATGATTATAAGCCGATGAGCAAGGGACTAAAATTTTTCGCACTTATACTTGCAGTTATAATAGCACTTACAGGCAGTTGTCTTACGGGCTATTTCATAGGAAAAAGCTCGAAAAGCGCTTCACGCGGCAAAAACAGTGTGAAGCCCTCGGTTAATCTTGCACAAAAGCCTGCTGATACAGATGAAATGACCGCCGCTCAGGTTTATGAGCAGGTCAATAAATCGGTTGTAGGTATTATGGTTTACAACGCAGAGGGTAAAATGTCACAGGCAAGCGGTATTATATTTTCTAAAGACGGATACATTGTTACAAACGACCATATTTATTCTGAAATACCTTCTGCCAAATTCAAGATTTATACCTATGACCAAAAAGAATATGATGCTGAGTATGTGGCAGGTGACGTAATTAGCGATCTTGCAGTGCTTAAAGTTGATTCGGGAGAATTTACAACTGCAACCTTTGCAAATTCCGATGAGCTGTATTATGGGCAGAATGTTGTGGCAATCGGTAGACCTAGTGATGCGCTGGATAATTCCAGCATAACAGACGGTATTATTTCTGCAGTCAACCGCAGAGTAAGCACAACCTCAAGCTACACCGCAAGACTCATTCAAACCTCTTGCGCTATAAATCCGGGAAGCTCGGGCGGAGCGCTTGTTAATATGTACGGTCAGGTTGTGGGAGTCACTTCATCAAAGCTTGTCAGCACCGCTTACGATAACGTGGGCTATGCCATTCCTACCACAGTTATGAAGAGAATTGTAGACGAGCTCATAGCTGAGGGCAAGGTTGTAAGCAGAGCAAAGCTCGGAATTACCTATACTATGATTGATTCGGTAACTGCTGAGATTACAAATCAAAAGTCTGTGGGAATTAAAATAGCGTCTGTTGCTGAGGATAGCGGACTTTACGGTAAAGCAGAGGAAAACGATATAATTACCCATATTAACGGTGAAAAAATAGTTGACGATTCGGTAGTTCTTGATATTATCGAGGATTCATCTGCGGGGGATACAATTACTGTTACAATTATTACAAGCAATGGTGCTGAAAAGACTGTAGATGCAGTATTAAAAGCAAATATAGGCGAATCTAGTTATACAAAATCCGCCATTAAAGAGGAGGATTTCTCTAACGACGGTGCGTTTAATTTCCCTGAGGGAGAATAATTGATTTAATTTGATGAAATGGAATTAAGGTGTTGTTGTTTGAACGGCGAATTACCAAAAAATCTTTGCCGATTTCAAGAATAACACCTATTCTGTTACATTGAAAACATTGAACATTTACATATTTTCCGATTTGGCTTTTTAAATACTCTTCCAACGTGCAGGTGTTGATAATTTCTTGCATTGGCTTACTGTCGGCTAAAAGATACTTTTCATAGTGTTTAAGGTCTGCTTCGCTGTTAATCCTTTTTGGAAGATTGTATTGCATATTCAGTATCACCTCTAAAATATATTATGTATAAAAAATTAAATTGCTATTGAAACGGCTAAAAAATAGAAAGACAAATGAAAAAGCACCCGATATGCGTTATCGGGTGCTTTTGACATTAAGATATTAGGGTTTACAGTTACTACAGGGTGTATAGCCTGTTTCTATCAGTAGATTTCTGTCCTTTGAAAAGAATTTATTATTTTCTTTCATATTTTTAACCGACTTACAGCTACAAAGGTGAAAAACCTTGCTGTTGAGATTTGCACAGTACTGAATTTCTTTATGGGTTTGTGTATCTGCGGAAGAAACCGCATCGGTTTTTGATTGGGCCGTAACCTTGTCAGCATCAATAGTATCACTTTCAAAGCCTATAGCCGAGCTTACTGTTCTGTAGCCGTTTACAGTGTTATCAGTTGGCAGATTAATTGTAACGGGTTTTCTCTCGTTTTGCTCCGTATTACTGCTACAGCCAGTCAGATTTAAACACAAAATTAAGGATAAAATAATTAAAAATAAACGTTTCAAAATATCACCTACTACAAATATATCAAATATATTTTCCAATTACAATATTTTTTAGTCAAAAAATCTAATTTTTTATTGAAAAAACTGTTTATATGTGGTAAACTAACTATAATTTATGTAATAGGAGAATTTGTTTTGTTTGAACAAACTGTAGATATCGAACGCATTGAGCAAATCGTTAATCTATTCGGTAATTTTGATGAAAATATCAAAAGAATTGAAAAACGGTATAATGTCGCTATTACTTCGCATGGCTCTGCAATTAAAATTAAGGGTGAAGTAGATAATGTTGTGTCGGCTTCACGGACAATTGAAGGGCTTATCACAATGATAAATAAGGGTGAGCAGATAACCAACCAGAATATTGATTACGTGGCTTCCTTGGTAGATGACGGTGAAGAAGGTAAAATCGCCGATATTACCGATGTGAACTGTATTTGTATCACGGCTAAGGGAAAACCGATTAAGCCCAAAACCATTGGTCAGAAGCAGTATGTTGAAGCTATTAGAAATAATACTATTACAATAGCAGTAGGTCCTGCGGGTACGGGTAAAACCTATCTTGCAGTGGCAGAGGCGGTAAACGCTTTTAGGGCAAAGCAGGTAAACCGCATTATCTTAACCCGCCCTGCCGTAGAAGCAGGCGAAAAGCTAGGCTTTTTACCTGGTGACCTGCAACAAAAAATAGATCCGTATTTAAGACCTCTTTACGATGCACTTTTTGATATGCTCGGTGCAGAAAATTTTCAAAAGTGTCAGGAAAGAGGGGATATTGAAGTAGCTCCCTTGGCATATATGCGCGGAAGAACCTTGGACGATAGCTTCATAATTCTTGACGAAGCGCAGAATACAACAAGCGAGCAGATGAAGATGTTTTTAACCAGACTCGGTTTTAATTCTAAGGCTGTTGTAACAGGCGACATTACACAAATCGACCTGCCCGACGGTAAAAAATCAGGACTTAAGGATGCAGTAAGGATTCTTAAAAATATAGAGGATATTGCAATATCGCGCCTTACGGGTAAAGACGTTGTACGTCACCGTTTGGTGCAGGAAATAATAAAAGCGTATGAAAGAAGTGCAGAAAGAAATGAGCGTAAAGGTTAAAATTTCAGTCAAAAGTAAGCAAATTAAACTCCCTACAGGTGCCCGTCTTTTAATCCGTAAGGCTTGTAACGCTACACTTGTATTTGAAGGCTTTGAAGATTCAGCAGAGGTAGACGTAAGTATTGTTACCGATGATATGATTAAGGAAATGAACGCAAGGTTCAGAAATATAGATAAAGCAACCGATGTTTTATCGTTTCCTTTAGGTGAGAACGGTGTATATGATACAAACCCCGAAACAAATGCGAAGATGCTGGGTGATATCGTGATTTCTTATGATCATGCAGTGTCCCAAGCGGATTTATACGGTCACGGTTTAGAACGCGAAATCGCCTTTCTTACTGTTCACTCAATGCTTCATTTATTGGGCTATGACCATGTAAACGGCGGACTTGAGCAGACAATTATGCGCGAAAGGGAAGAAAATGTTTTAGAGGCTTTAGGTCTTGCAATAAATAAGGTTTAGTGTGAAAATATGAAAGAAAAATCGGCATTCATTTCAATTATAGGAAGACCAAATGTTGGTAAGTCCTCGCTTATGAATTGTATTCTCGGTCAAAAGGTTGCGATTGTTTCTAACAAGCCCCAGACCACGCGTACTAAAATAATGGGTATTTATACAAAAGAAGAAACACAGTTTGTTTTTATTGATACACCTGGGTTTCATAAGCCGAGAAACGAGCTGGATAAGAATATGAATAAAGCAGTGGGCGACGGTATGGCGGACGTTGATGTTGCTGTATTGGTTGTAGAAGCTGTAACTCGATTTAAGTCGGACTCGGATACCTTACCCATAGCAGAGCTTGAGCTAATAAAAGAGCTTAAAAGAAGAAAGCTTAAAGCAATTCTTGTTATAAATAAGATTGATTTGTTAGAAAAAAAAGAAGAGCTGCTTAATATGATTATACGTTATAACGAGCAGTTCGAGTTTGAAACGGTAATACCGCTTTCTGCACGAACAGGCGACGGAACAGAGCTTTTACTTAAAGAGCTTAATTCCTTTGCTAAGATATCACCCCATTATTTTGATGATGACGATGTAACAGACCAGCCTGAAAAGGTTTTTGTTGCGGAGCTGATACGCGAAAAGCTGCTCAGAACTCTTGACAAGGAAGTGCCTCACGGAATTGCTATTGACCTTGAAAGGTTTGTTGAGCGTGATACTAATTCAGGTGAGCCGATAGTTGAGGTTGAAGCAACCGTTATTTGCGAAAAGGATTCCCACAAGGGAATAATTATTGGCAAGGGCGGAGAAACGCTTAAAAAAATCGGCACAATGGCAAGACGTGATATTGAAGAATTTTTCGGTATTAAAGCTAATGTTAAGCTTTGGGTAAAGGTTAAGGAGGACTGGCGAAACCGTCAGGGACTTATTCATACATTCGGACTTGACTAATATTTCCTATTATATCGGCTTTTGATTTGCGAACACTTTTAATGTAAGGAAGTGTTCATAATGGAAACCGAAAAAAATTGGATTAGATTTATGAAGAGCGGAAAGGTTGCAGATTATCTGCAATTTGTAAATAGTGTTAAGGAGAAGGATTTGCGTGACGGAGCTGCAAACACGGTTTACAACGGAAGGTTTGGTAATAAAGGAAATGAACGTGGGGGAGAGTGACCGCTTGGTTACTCTCTTTACGCGTGAATTTGGGATATTGCGCGCGTTTGCCTCAGGTGCTAAAAATGTGAAATCTAAAAAAGCGGCGGGAACTTCACTGCTTACATATTCCAGCTTTACTATAAAAAAGAAAAATAATACCTACCGCATTTATGAAGCAACCCCCATTGCACAGTTTTTTACACTTGGCAGTGATATTGAGGTGTTAGCCCTCTCGCAGTATTTTTGCGAGCTTTGTTACAAATTCGGGGAAGAAAATACACCTAATGCAGAGCTTTTGAGGCTTACCTTAAATTCACTGCATTTTTTAACTAGGGATAAGAAATATCCGCCGCTTATAAAGGCTATAACAGAGCTTAGAACGGCTGTTATTTGCGGCTATAGTCCTAATCTTATTGCTTGCGATGAATGCGGAAAATTTGAAGACGGTGTAATGTATTTTAATACTCTTGATGGAAATATATTATGTGGTGACTGCGGAAAAGAACATTCGGGTTATGTTTTGGACAGAACTCTGCTTTCGGCGGTAAGGCATATTACTTATTCCGATTTTTCCAAGCTTTATTCTTTTGAAATACCAAATGAGAGTGCAAAAAGGCTGTCGGAAATAACAGAGAATTATATAACCTCTCAAAGCGACTGCCGATTTGATACCTTAGATTTTTACAATACTATTAAGGAGTAATTATGTACAGTATCGAAAGATATGTAAAAACCTTGGAGCTTGATAAGATTTTAGAACTTTTAAGTGAGGAAGCGACACTTGCTGACTCAGTCGAAAAAGCTAAAAATCTTATTCCTGCTACTGATATAAATGAGGTTAAAGAGGATTTAAAGAAGACAGAGGATGCTTATATCTTTATGTCGCGCTATTCTGCGCCCTCTTTCATGGGTGCGGTTAATGTTGCATCTTGTCTTTTGAGGGGACAGTCGGGAGCAGTTCTTTCTATGAGGGAATTGCTTAATATAGCCGAAACTCTCAGAGTAATCCGTTCTCTTAAAGACTGGCGCCAAAACTGTTCGGGCGTTGAAAGCACATCTATCGATTATTTGTTCGACACGCTTTTTCCTAATAAATATTTAGAAGAAAAAATCACATTTGCAATTAAAAATGAAGAAGAAATTTCTGATAATGCTTCTCCCGCGCTTTATGATATAAGACGGAAAATTATCGCAAAATCAAGCAAAATACGCGATATTCTTGACAAAATTGTTCACGGACCGTCTGCTAAATATCTTCAGGAGGCACTGGTAACACAGCGCGACGGCAGATTTGTAGTACCCCTCAAAATTGAGCATAAAGGTCAAATCGGGGGTATCGTTCACGATACCTCATCAACAGGCTCTACAATTTTCGTTGAGCCGATGTCGGTTGTGGAAACCAACAATGAAATCAGGGTTTTAAGGCTTCGTGAGAGGGAAGAAATCGACCGTATTTTAGCGGAGCTGTCGAGCGAGGCGGGAAGCTTTGCAGATATAATTATCCGTTCATACGATGCATTGGCAGAGCTTAATCTTATTTTTGCCAAGGCTAAGCTTGCATATAAAATGAAAGCCTCTGTGCCGCAAATTAACGATAGCGGCGAAATCTACCTTAAAAACGCAAGGCATCCGCTTATAAATTATAAAAGAGTAGTTCCTATAACGGTGAGCCTTGGTGACGAATATAATACCTTAGTTATAACAGGTCCAAACACTGGCGGTAAGACAGTAACCCTTAAAACAATAGGTCTTTTTACCCTAATGACAATGTGCGGGCTTATGATTCCCTGTGATGACGGTAGTAAGATTGCAATATTCGACAAGGTCTTCGCTGATATCGGTGACGAGCAGAGTATTGAACAGTCACTCTCGACATTTTCTTCTCATATGGTTAACATAATCTCTATTTTAGAGAATGCAGACGATAATTCCTTAGTGCTTTTCGATGAGCTGTGTGCGGGTACAGACCCAGTCGAAGGCGCGGCTTTGGCAAAGGCTATTTTAATGCGCCTTGCGGCATACGGCAGTCGTGTTGCGGCTACAACCCACTATCCCGAGCTTAAATCCTATGCTATAGATACCGTAGGTGTTGAAAATGCCTGCTGTGAATTTGATGTGGCAACGCTTAAGCCTACCTACAGGCTTATAATCGGTATGCCCGGTCGCTCAAATGCTTTTGCAATTTCAAAAAGACTGGGACTTCCAACCGATATTATCGACAATGCGAAGGAGCAGGTAAGCGACGAGGATTTACGTTTTGAGCGTGTTGTGGCGGCGCTCGAAAAGGCGAGATTTTCGGCAGAAAAGGAACAGCAAAAAGCGGTGAAGCTTCGTGCTGAGCTTGAAAGCTCAAAAAGAAAAGCCGAACAGCGTGAGGCAGAGCTTGAGAAAACACGCGAAAAGCTTATGGAAAAGACGCGTGAAACCGCGAATCAGATAATAGAAACCGCTCGGTATAAATCGGGGGTTTTACTTAACGAGCTTGAAGAACTTAAAAAAGGGCTTACAAGCGAAAATGCCAAAACTATGGCAGAAAAAGCAAGACGGGCTTTTAAGTCTACCATAAAAGAGCTTGAGGATACGGCAGATCCTGTGGTTTCAAAAACCGCAAGCGGTGAGGCAGTCACAAATATTAAAAAGGGCGATATTGTGGTAGTTGCCAGCATCGGCAGAGATGCTACTGTAATAGATGTGAAGGAAAATAAGAAACAGGCATTTGTAATGTCAGGCTCAATAAAAATGTGGGTTGCCTTTGACGATTTAAGAAAGAAAAAGGGCTCTCAGTCTTCAGAAATCAAAAAAACACGCAGAGTCACAGGTCTTCAGTCCAGAGCACAGCGCGAGGTTTCGGGCGAAATTGATATCAGGGGAATGGCGTCTGACGAGGCACTTTTAGAGCTCGACCGTTATATTGACAATGCGCTGGTGTCAGGACTTGAAACTATTCGCATTATTCACGGAAAGGGCACAGGTGTGCTCAGAAAGAGTGTTCAGTCACATCTTCGCTCACACAAGGCGATAAATTCCTTCCGTTTAGGCACCTTTGGAGAGGGTGAAAACGGAGTTACAATAGCAGAGCT
>CAYQFD010000047.1:0-1333 GCA_964416795.1 uncultured Ruminococcus sp.
AAAACGCCATATATTTCCGAGTCCTACAGCAGAGCCTGCCGCCGCCAGAACAAATCCGATTTTACCTGAAAAATTACTTCTTTTTTCTTTCATAAAGCAGTACCTCTTAATATATAAGTATATAACTAATATATTATAACAATTGTATACTAAAAGGTCAAATATTTTTTATGGCTGAAAACAATATATGATGTTTAGATAAGGAAATCACTGCTTGCAGGCAAGCAGTGATTTTAAATAAGTATATATATTAATGCAAAAAGTAAGGTTTTATCTGTCTTTTCGCTTATGAGGATAAGCAAAAGCCCGAGAATGAGTGCCATATCACCGTCGGTAGAAAGTGAATCAAGAAACGGAATGTTAAGTCCTTTAAAAAATGTGTTCTCCTGCGGTTTAGGGGGCGACTTTTTCGGCGGTACAGGGTTTTGCGTGTTTATGAAAGCCGAACGTGAGTTCATTTCGCGCATTCTTTGTACAGCAGACTGTTGCTGTTTGTAAAAATCGTTTTCCATTTAAAACACCTTAAATAATCATATTACTATAACCATTATAATTTAAGTATACCGCTTTCTCTCATAAGCGGTAATAATTCTATGATTTTGAGAATTTTTATTGCAGTGTCAACTTTTTCGCGTCTGGGCTCGCTTAAGTGCGGCTTGAGGGCATTAAGCAGTTGAGAGCGCGGGTCGTTTCCTGAGCTTTTAAGCTTTGAAATTATTGATATTATAGACTGTATATCATCCGCTCCCAGCATTCCTCCTAAATCAGCTATGGGAGAAGGCTCCTGTGTTTTTTGGGAGTTATCACCCAAAATGTTTTCTGCCATCTGGCGCACGCGTTCCATACTTTCAGGATCATTTAAAATTCCTGCCAATTTTTCGCTTAAATCATCCATTTTTACCTCCGCCAAACATTTTTAAAAGCGCTAAAGCCTGTGGGCTTTTAAGTAAATTTTCGAGAGCCTCTTTATCGTTTAATACCGAATTGAGCTTTTGCTTTTGCTCCTTAGATAAACTGTTTATAAGCTTTTGGGCGTTACCGCTTTTTTTAAGATTTTCAACCGTTTCTTTGTCAATCTTTGAAATGTCGTTAAAATTTTGGTTATTTGTCATTGAAAAATCCCCCAATATCTGTTTTAATATATATGTGTAAAATAATAATTTTAGAAGAGATTTGAAAATTAGGCTGACGAGAGTTGAACCCATTGCGGTTTCGCTCGCCGCCTTTTTCGCCTTGCTTGTGTTTATTTTTGTAAGGCGACAGCCTTACTGCAAATGTCACACTTCACCTTTCGAGAAAGGAGGCTGAGAGAAACTCTTCGACCTGCCAAATA
>CAYQFD010000047.1:1433-9147 GCA_964416795.1 uncultured Ruminococcus sp.
AAATATTATTTGTCAGGCGTGATGAGTTCAACTCTCGTTAGCCTATGCGAATAATTGTTATTTCCGATTCCCATAAAAACACAATGGTAATAGATAAAATCTTGTCATCTGAGCCTGAGGCTTTGCACGTTTTCTTTTTAGGAGATAATGTAAGCGATATAGAAGATTTTGAGTTTTTATACCCACAGAAAATTTTTCATTCGGTAGCAGGCAACTGTGATTATCTGTCAACAGCAGCCACTGTTGGTATTGAGATAATAGAAAATAAGAAAATTCTTTATACTCACGGTCATACCTACAATGTAAAGTACGGTACCGAGAGGCTTATTGAAGCCGCTAAAAATAACGGGTATAACATTGTGCTTTACGGGCACACGCATATTTCTAAAATATTATATGAAGACGGTGTATATATTGTGAATCCCGGTTCTTGCTCGCGTCCGCGAGAAAGCAGAGCCTCGTATGCTGTGATTGATATAACAGATAAGGGAATAATGCCGATTATAAAATATGTAAAATAAAAAAGCTTCGCGATTTTTCGCGAAGCTTTTACACATATATTATATATTACTCTGCTTCCTCTGCCTTTTCTTTTGAAAGGATAATGTTAACGATTATACCTAAGATAAGCGCGCAAGCGATAGAGGTGATTTGAATTTTGCCAAATGTGAGTGACAAACCGCCTATACCTGCAATAAGAATAACAGAAGCAACAAAAAGGTTGCGGTTAAGGTTAAGGTCTACTTTTTGAAGCATCTTAAGACCGCTTACTGCAATAAAGCCGTAAAGTGCCATGCAAACACCGCCCATTACGCAAGAAGGAATGGAGTTTAAAAAAGCAACAAAGGGTGAAAGGAATGAAATTATCAAAGCACCGACAGCGGCTGCGATAATAGTTGCAACCGATGCGTTACGGGTAATTGCAACGCAGGCAACTGATTCGCCGTAGGTTGTGTTGGGGCATCCGCCGAAGAATGCACCTGCCATAGAGCCTACACCATCACCCAAAAGGGTACGTGAAAGACCGGGCTCTTCTAAAAGGTCTTTTTCAATGATAGAAGAAATATTCTTGTGGTCTGCAACGTGTTCTGCAAAAACAACAAATGCAACAGGGATATAAGCCATAGCAACAGTGCCGATATATGAGCCTGTGAGTTTTTGGAAGCCGCCTAAAGCAGTGATAAATGTGAAATCGGGTACAGCAAAGAATGTACCAAGATTTACACCGTCTGCAAATAGGGCAGTAAGGGGAGTGAAATCGGACACCTTTAATGCATCAATACTTGCGGCATTACCGATAGCTGTGAAAATTGCGGCTACAGCATAGCCTGCGAGGATACCGAGGATAAAGGGAATAAGCTTTACCATTTTCTTACCGTAGGTAGAGCAAACTGTGGTTACAATAAGTGTTACAATACCGCAAACAATAGCAATAAGGGGTGAGCCGCCTGCATTTGCGGTCTTAAGGTCGCCTACAGCGTTACCTGCAAGAGAAAGACCGATAATAGCAACAGTAGGACCGATAACTACAGGGGGCATAAGCTTATTGAGCCAACCCACACCCACTAATTTAACAAGGATTGCGATTATAACATAAACAAGACCTGCAAGAACTGCACCGATAATAAGACCTAAGTAACCTACTGCTACGCTTACAGCACCTGCGAAAGCGGCGGTCATAGAACCGATGAATGCAAAGGAAGAGCCTAAGAAAACAGGGCTCTTTTTCTTTGTGAAAAGAACATAGATAAGAGTGCCTATACCCGCGCCGAAGAGAGCAGCCGCAGTACTCATAGCGTTTTCGCCAGTCAAGTTTGCGTTAGAGTTAATAATTACGGGAACTACCAATGTGGCTGCCATAATAGCAAGTAACTGTTGAATGGCAAAGACAATCAGTTGGGGAAACTTGGGTTTGTCTTCTACTTTGTAGACAAGATTCATTTTTACTTCCTCCGTTTTTACTCCTCTAGAGTTTATTTTTAAGTGGCATATATACCTAACATAACACATATAATATATATATAAGTGGATATACACGCCTCATTAAATATATCACAGGACAAGTATTTTGTAAAGATTTTTTAAAAAAATCACCCACAATATTTTGTGTTCGGTGTTTTAAAAGATAGGTAAAAAACACAAAAAATAGTATAAAAAAGGCTTAAAATAGGGCTTTTGAGAGCGTTTGGTTTTCAAATTTGTGACAAATCACAAGATTATTGACAAAAAATGTCACTAAACGACTTTTTGAAAAGGTTACAAGTTTGTAACTTTTTAAAATTCGCGATTTTTTTGTTGAAATCATACAAAAATATGCGGTTTTTTGGGCTTGACATCGTTTGGTTTATTATTTATAATGACCAAGCGACTTGAAAAAATCAATTTTTCATACAAAGGAGTTATTGGATGATAGAGAAAATAAAGTCCTGTTTTGCAAGATTAATTTCAAGCAAACAGATGCGAGTAGGATGTGTAGCCGTTATCTGTGCTATCACCGTCGCAGTAGTTACTTTACTTGGCTGCTCCATTTACACCGTAAATGTTTTTGATGGTGAAAATACCTACACAGTACGCACGCTTAATACAAATATAATGTCTGTAATTTCAGGCGTTGGTCTTAAATCACAGAATTATAAAATTGAGGATACATCGGTAAACGGTAGCACAACCTCCGTAAAGATTGCTTATACATTCCCTGTATACGTAACCTGCGGTGAGAAGACAACCGAAATCGAGTTTACAAACGGTACAGTTGCCGATGCGCTCAAGAAAGCAGGTTATACAGTCGATGAATTTGACCTCGTAGAGCCTACAGCCGATACAGAAATAACCGATACAATCTATATTGATTATATGGATATTTCTTATGTAACTGGCAACTACACAGAAAAAATTCCTTTTTCTACCGAAACAGTTTATTCGGGTGAGGTTGAAAAGGGTGTTGTTAAAACCCTTTCTGCAGGCGTTGAGGGTGAAAAGCAGGTTGAATATACCGAAAAGCTTGTTAACGGTGAATCGGTTGAAAAGACTGTTACCGCCGAAACGGTTTTAACAAAGGCAGTAAGTGCTAAAAAATTAGTTGGTACAAAGGTTGTACAAAAGGCTGTAATGACCAGTGCAGATGTTAAATCTGTTTCTGTTATGAGCCCACAGACACCTATTGAGCTTGATGCAAACGGTAATCCTGTAAAATTCAAGTCCAAAATGGTGGTACGCGCCACCGCTTATACCTATACAGGAAATAAATGTTCAACAGGTGTAGCACCAAAGCCGGGTTGCATTGCTGTTAACCCAAACATTATTCCTTACGGCACAAAAATGTATATCAAATCACCCGACGGAAGTATAATTTACGGTTATGCTGTAGCAGCCGATACAGGCGGATTTATTAAAAATTACCCCACAGGTGTGGATTTATTTATGACAACTGAAAGTGCTTGCCGCAATTTCGGTGTTAAAAATATGGAAATTTATATACTCGAATAACAAAAAGCCTTTTCCAAACGGAAAAGGCTTTTTTATGTGTTTATATTTTACTTCCTCACTGAATATTAACTTCAACAGTCATATTATCATCATTATACTTAATTCTGTCACCTGTTTTATTAAGTTGGTCAACATAAGCAAAATATTCTTCTTTGCTTGCAAACCTTGGCTTAAATTCATTTATAATCTGTTTTGCTCTTTTTGCGTCGTCAGAAAGTAGTATAAGCAACATTCCAAGCTGCATTTTTGCACTTGATACACATGCTGCAATAGGGTCTACAATTTCATAATCGTTACTGTGTGCTCTTCCTTTAGCACCGCATGCATTAGGGTGTACCACAGGCATAATACAACTAAGGTCACCCATATCTGTACTTCCCGAACCGATATTATAGCTCATTTTAAACTCGTATTCGGGAATCGCCATATTTGCTGCTTCTTCAACTATATGCATCATATTATCGTCATTCAATAGAGGCGCGTAACCCGATGTGTCGATTATTTCTATATTAGTGCCAATAGAAAGTGCCGCACCGCATAATGCCCTGTTTACCTTGCGGTTGGCATCTATAATAGCATCAAAGGATGAACCGCGCACATAGCTTTCAAGCACTGTTCTTTCAGGAATGGCATTTACCATTGAACCGCCGTTTGTGATTATTGGATGAACTCTTATTATATCTTTTTCCTTAAATGTTTCTCTTATAGCATTAATAGCGTTAAGTCCGCAATTTGCGGCATATAGGGCATTTCGTCCGTTCCAAGGCGAACTGCCTGCGTGGGAAGATAAACCTTTATATATAATTTGCTTGGCCATACAACCAACAGAGCCTTTTCTAACGCCAAAAGTCGGCATAGTAGTGGTGTGAACCATAAAGGCAATATCGACGCCGTCAAAATAACCTCTTGATAAAAATTCACTTTTTCCGCCAAAGTATTTGATTTTACCTTGTTTTTTTAACTCGGTTCTGAATTCAATCTCTAACAATTCTTCTGCCGGAACGGCGCAGAGTCTTATCTTTCCGCAAAACTTATCTAAAATATTCGGTTCTTTAAGTGCGGCGGCAATACCGACAAGTGCGGCACACTGTGCATTATGACCGCAGGAATGTACTGCTCCTGTTTTAGGATTTGCATCCTTGTGCTCAGGACATATTATAGAATCAAGCTCAGCTAAAATTAAAATTTCAGGACCTGGTTTTCCTGTGTCTAAAACAGTATAAAATCCTGTAATACCTTCTGCCATCACGAGCTCATATCCAAGACTTTTAAAGGTTTCTGCCATATATGCAGAAGTTTCAAATTCTTTATAACCTGTTTCGGCATGCTGCCAAATATATCTTTCTGTATCCAGAATCAATCGTGTGTGCTTTTCGACCGCTGCAGTTAGTTCTTTCATAAAAATCCTCCGATAAAAATTTAATATTTTGTTATTTTAAAAATTTTTGTTTGTCGCGGTTTATTTGTTTTTGGTATCTGTCCTGTTCGGAAAAGATGCAACCGCAGTATTTCTGCATATAAAGTCCACCCTCGCGCGCTTTTTGGTTTCCCTCTTTGAAATTCGGTCTGAAATCGCGGTATAGAAACTCTACACCGTATTTAAGGGCATATTTTTCTGCCGCAGCTTTCATCATTTCGTGGTTTTGATAGGTGCTTGCAAACAGGGTAGAGGTAAAGCTGTCAAACCCGTTTTCTTTCGCATATTTCGCGGTTTGCTCCAAGCGGTGCTCATAACAGTATACGCATCTGCCTGCGATATCCTCAGCAACATTTTTAACGAACTCACAAAGCCCGTAATCCTCCTCAATAATAATTGGAAGATTAATTTTTTCAGCATAATCTATAAGACAGTCGCGACGGGCTTCATACTCTTTAAAAGGGTGAATGTTTGGATTATACCAGTAGGCTGTCACGTCCAAATCTTCCTGTCTTAAAGGTTCTACACAGGATACCGAGCAGGGCGCACAGCAACAGTGAAGTAATACCTTATTCAATAAATACACGTCCTTTAGTCTATGTCTTTTCCGCAGCAGCGCTTATATTTTTTACCGCTGCCGCAAGGACAAAGCGCATTCTTACCTACAACACCCTTGCCTTTAACTGTAAGAGGCTTATCTCCTGTAGAGGTTTCTTTTGCTACCTTTTCGCGTTTGACCTCCTCGTTTTTGCGGACTCTTACAGTAAGCACCAGCTTTGAGGTTTGCTCTTTAATAGTGTTTGTCATATTTTCAAACATATCAAAGCTATCATTTCGGTATTCAATAACAGGGTCATGCTGACCGTAAGCACGAAGACCTATACCTTGACGGAGCTGGTCCATAGCATCAATATGGTCCATCCAGTTAGTGTCAACGCTTCGAAGTAGCATTACACGTTCAATTTCACGCATTGTATCACTGCCGAACTCTTCTTCGCGTGCATCATAGATTTTGCGTGCTTTTTCTTTCATACTCTCGGCAATATCTTCTTTTGAAATATTGTCCAATTCTCTGGGTGTGAAACGGAAATCCTCGGGAGAGGTAATCCAACCCAAGAAGTATTCTCTAAGACTGTCAAAGTTCCAATTATCGCTTATACTGTCCGAAAGGAAGAGATTGCAATAAGCATCAATAGTATCATCAATCATTTTGAGAATGGTTGATTTTAATTCCTCACCGTCAAGCACCTTGTTGCGCTGAGTGTAAATCAGTTCGCGCTGCTTGTTCATTACATCGTCATACTGAAGTACATTCTTACGTATAGCAAAGTTCATACCCTCTTTTTTCTTCTGGGCGCTTTCAATGGTTTTAGAAAGCATACCGCTTTCAAGAGGTACATTTTCGTCAACCTTTAAGGTGTCCATCATCATTGTAATGCGCTCCCCGCCAAAGAGTCGCATAAGGTCATCCTCAAGAGAAACAAAGAACTGTGTATTGCCTGGATCACCCTGCCGTCCCGCACGTCCGCGCAACTGATTATCAATTCGTCTTGACTCGTGACGCTCTGTACCTATAATAGAAAGTCCGCCTGCGTTTCTTACCTGTTCGGCTTCGGGGGCGATTTCTGCCTTGAATTTATCATAGTATTCTTTATATTTTTCACGGGCATCTATAATATCATTGTTATCGGTATCGGCAAAGCCTGTAGCCTCGATAATTATTTCTTCACTGAGTCCGTCATGTCTGAGGGCTGATTTTGCAAGATATTCTGCATTACCGCCAAGCATAATGTCGGTGCCTCGTCCTGCCATATTGGTAGCAATGGTAACCGCACCGAATTTACCTGCCTGAGCTATGATTTCAGCCTCTTTTTCGTGGTGCTTAGCATTAAGAACATTGTGCTTTATTCCGCGTTTTTTAAGCATTGAAGACAAAAGCTCGGATTTTTCAATGGTGACAGTACCGACAAGTACAGGCTGACCTTTTTGGTGGCACTCGGCAATTTTGTCAATTACCGCATAAAGCTTTGCTTTTTCGGTTTTGTAAACAACATCGTTTTCGTCAATACGGGCGATAGGCTTGTTTGTAGGAATTTCTATAACGTCAAGCCTGTAGATTTCCTGAAATTCTGCTTCTTCGGTCATGGCAGTACCTGTCATACCCGAAAGCTTGGAATAAAGGCGGAAGAAGTTCTGGAAGGTGATTGTGGCAAGAGTTTTTGATTCCTTTGCGACCTTTACACCCTCTTTTGCCTCAATAGCCTGATGAAGTCCCTCGTTATAACGTCTGCCATACATAAGGCGGCCTGTAAATTCGTCAACTATTATAACCTCGCCGTCTTTAACCACATAGTCAACATCACGCTTCATAATACCATATGCGCGGATGGCTTGGTTAATATGGTGGGCAATAGCAATATTTTCGGTATCGTTAAGGTTTTCTATTTTAAAATATTCTTCCGCCTTGCGCACACCCTCTGGAGTAAGGGTTGCGGTATGAGCCTTTTCGTCAACTACATAGTCGCCGTCATAATTTGTTTCCTCGTCACTTGCTTTATCGTTCATTTCCTTAACCTTAAACATTTTAAGTGAACGCGCAAAGCTGTTTGCGGAAGTATAAAGGTCGGTGGATTTGTCACTCTGCCCCGAAATGATAAGCGGAGTTCTCGCCTCGTCTATAAGAATAGAGTCAACCTCATCGACGATGGCGAAATTATGCTCGCGCTGAACACGGTGCTCTTTATAAGTAACCATATTATCTCTGAGGTAATCAAAGCCTAATTCATTATTGGTGCAATATGTGATATCGGC
>CAYQFD010000048.1:0-2683 GCA_964416795.1 uncultured Ruminococcus sp.
AACGGATGACATTTAGAACAAATATCCAAACGGATATCCTTTTTTGTAGAGCGTGTCTCGAACTCCGCACCGCAAGCGCACTTAACGGTTACCTTTTCATACTGCGGATGAATACCTTCCTTCATCATTGTCACCCCTTTCTAATTCGTTAACATATGAATGATACCACAACTCTCTTTAAATTGCAAGTATTTTTTTCTACTTTATTAAATTTTTTATTTCTTCATAAATTTCTACTGCTTTAAATCTCATAATATATTTTTGAGGTTTCTTGGCTATTTCGGCACTGTCCTCACTTACAGTATCGGTCAAATCACCTTTCATAGCAGCCGGCAAGCAAATTTCGGGAAAAATCACGCACCACCAATTTTTACCCTGTGACTTGCCAACCTTTATTATTAGCGACTTATACACGCCTGCAGGAAGCGTAAAGCTATCATATTCACGGGTTTCAAAATAGCTATCACCTATAAAAACTGTGGCTTGATACGAAAAGCCATTTTCTTTAATCACTCTGTTTGCGATATCGCAAAACTCTTTTGTTCTTTTATCTGCTATTAGAATTGCGTCCTCAATATTATTGGCATTATCAAAAATATCTCCGCTTTTCTTAAGAATTTCATCTCTTATTTTAAGCTTTAATTCTTGGTCCTCAGCCGAATCGGAATTTGCGATTATATGTAACCGCAAAACGTTATTACGCAATTCTTCGCACGCGGCATTAAAATCTGCAAGCGACAGAAAGACACCTGAAATAAGCGCTAAGCAAAGCGAAATATTAATAATTTTGAGTGAAACTTTTTTCTTCATACGACATCTCCCTTTTATGTTGTCAAAAGGAATATTGTCGTATTTTTTAAATATTATTCAAAAATAACTGCAGAATTTTTAGGTCTTGTAAAATAGCACTCTGCTTTTTGCTTTTTCAGAGATTTATAACAAAGCCTTGCATTTTTCTTGTCCTCGAAAAATGCAAACCAAGTAGGACCGCTGCCCGATAATGACACACAAAGCGGATTGAATTCCAAAAGCCTTGCTTTAACTTCACTGTTATTCCAAACAGCTATAAACGAGTTGTCCATTAATTTTGCAAGACTGTAAATATCTTGGTTTTCAAGAGCGGTAACCGCACTTTCAACATCGGGTTTTTGATGGTCCTCGCTGTCAAGACGTTTATACATCTCGGCTGTTGACGGTTTTTTATCTGCCTTTACTAAAACAAAATATCCGTTATTAAGGTGTTTGATAGCTGTCAGCTTTTCGCCTATCCCCTCTGCACGTTTAGTGCCGCCCGTAATAAAGAACGGAACATCTGCGCCAAGACACAGTGCTATTTGCTCCAGTCGCTCATTAGAAAGCCTTGTGTTATAAATTTTATTAAGTGCTAAAAGCACCGCCGCCGCATCTGCACTGCCGCCGCCAAGACCTGCCGCTAGGGGTATTGTCTTTTTAATTTTAATCTGCGCTCTACCTGTAACACCCGTTTCCTTAAAAAACAGCTCTGCCGCCTTGTAGGCAATATTATTTTCATTTTCTATGTCAGACTCTTTACATATTACAGAAAGCTTTGCGGACGGTTTTATACTGATATAATCGCAAAGCGAAATATTTTGCATAACAGTATCTATCAGATGATAACCGTCTTCCCTCTTGCCTGTGATACTAAGCATCAGATTAATTTTAGCATTAACTTTCAATCTTACAGTCCCAGAATTAAGGATTATAACCGAAAAGACAACAAGTATAATTCCTACTACACCCGAAACGGTAAGCAACTCATCAAATAACACCGCCCCGATAATCGTAGCGACTACAGGTTCTATCATAGCGATAATGGGAGCCGTTGAAGCGGAAACGCCCGAAAGACCTTTTGTATAAAGAATGTAAGGTAAAATAGTATTAAATATCGCCATTAAAAGCACAGTGCTTAATGCTTTTGGTGTTTTTACAATATATGACACAGTACCCACAACATTTATAAACGGGATTGTAAGGAAAGAGGTAAATAAAAATACATAAAAAGTGATTGTGATTGATTTATAACCGCGTTTTAAGAGTATATTTCCAAATATAGTGTAAAGCGCATAACCGAAGCCTGTAAGCAAACCGAAAATAAGAGCACCTTTAGTTATTCGATTGGAAGGATCAAAAATATTTGCCACAAAACAACAACCCACAAAAGCTACTAGACAGGAAATTAATTTCTTAATATTGAGTTTTTCTCCGAAAAAAATAAGTGAAAAAATCACAACAAAGAACGGTGCGGTATACATAAGCACTGCCGCCACCGAGAGTGTTGCAAGTCGCATTGTTGTATAATAAGAATAGTTGAACAAAACTATGCTGAAAAGACCGGTTGATGCAAAAATATACAAATCTTTGATATGCACTTTTAAAAGGCTTCGGTCTTTAACAAGGATTATAGCAAACAGTATTAAAGAGGTAAAAAGTGACCGTGCGAAAACCAACTGCATTTCAGAAAGCTTAACATCTGTAGCGCCTCGGACATAAATACCTGCTGTTCCCCAAAGCACAGCCGCTAATAGCACATAAATATAATATTTATTTATCTTCATTTAAAATCCCTCATTTTAAAGGCAGTAAATAACTATCAAAATCAGTTATTTAACTGACCGTGTCTGAAACCGAAACTGGTTTCGTCAAGAGCCGCAAATCTGTAGCC
>CAYQFD010000048.1:2783-4214 GCA_964416795.1 uncultured Ruminococcus sp.
ACTTTCAGTGTATTGTCCGAAGGTCCGTCATCAAAGGTTAAATAACAAACCTTATTTGTCTTGCTGTTTTGCAGCTGTAGCTGTTCAATTTTATATTTAAGGGTTTTGTTTTCCTCAGTTAGTCTGTTTACTTCATTTTTAGAGGCTTCAAGCTGTGATTTGACAGAATTAAGGTCGCCCTCACCCTTTGCGATTTTATCCTCAAGCTCCTTTTGGACTTTAATATGATTATCGATAAGCTCCCTATTTTCCGCTATTTTCGCATTCAGCTCATCTATTTTGCTGTTCTTATCATTTATTGTGAAACACGAAAAAGCAAGCATTCCAACTAACACGAAAATTAATATTAAAAACACTATATTCAATGCTTTTCTATACACTGTAAACACCCCAAATTAAGCACTAAAATGAGTATATCATAACAAATTGTAAATGTCTATGCCAAATTTCGACAAATTTGGTAAAACCACAATTGTTTTCTCAATTATAAAAAAGATATTGATTAAACTATTAAAAAATGCTATAATGCTTAATAATGTAATAATTTATATGGGGGATTTAAGAATGAATATCGTAATCACAAGCGACAGCACAACTGACCTGAGTGCTGAGCTTAAAGAACGCTATAATATAGCAACTCTTCCCTTAGGCGTAACCTTAGGCGACAAAACATTTATTGACGGTGTTGATATCACTCCTGACGATATCTATGCTCACCATGCAAAAACGGGAGAGCTACCTAAAACTTCTGCCGCTAATATGAGCGACTGTATCGACTTCTTTAAAAGCTTTGTTGATGACGGTAAAACCGTAATCCACTTTACAATAAGCTCTGAAATGTCGTCAACCTATAATAACAGCCGTATGGCAGCCGAGGAATTTGAAAACGTTTACGTTATCGACACTAAAAATCTTTCAACAGGCGGCGGACTGTTGGTTATTGCAGCCGCAGAAATGGCTTTAAAGGGAATGGAAGCTAAGGAAATAGTCGAAAATATTGAAAAGCTCGTTCCTTGCGTCGACGCTTCCTTTGTGATTGACAATCTTGATTATCTTCACAAGGGCGGCAGATGCTCTGCCGTTGCGGTTTTAGGTGCTAACCTTTTAAAGCTCAAGCCTTGTATTGAGGTTAAAAACGGCTCAATGGGTGTAGGCAAAAAATATCGCGGACGTTACGGCGATGTTCTGCTCACATACGTCAAAGAGCGTATCGGCGATGCAAGTGATATTGACCTTGACCGCGTGTTTGTTACACACGCAGGCTGTGATGAAGAAATTGTCAACAGCGTTGTTGAGGCAGTTAAAGCAACCGCTGACTTTAAGGAAGTATTCCTCACCCGTGCAGGCTGTACAATCTCCTCGCACTGTGGCGCCGATACATTGGGTGTTCTGTTTATCAGAAAAAATCCTATTGCTTAATAAATGCAAAAT
>CAYQFD010000048.1:4314-9111 GCA_964416795.1 uncultured Ruminococcus sp.
AATGCAAAATATAACCGTCGCATAGCGACACCGAAATTTCGCATTTTGCACTTTGCATTTTTCAATTTCTATTTGTAACCAAATCAATTATCTAATCATAATATAAATCAGGGGTTGCTAAAGGATATCCCGCATTATCGGCGGTAGACATTTGCCTATCTTTAAATTACCGATTTTACCCCTTTTATATAACAAGGCTACCGTCAAAAGACGGTAGCCTTTGCTTTTAATTATTTAGTTGCTTTTGAAGAATCGCGGTACATCACAGCGCTAAGCTTAACATTTTTTGCGGGGATTTTAATCACAACCTTGTGTTTACCTGGTGCAAGACCGCTTACAACACATTTTGGTATAGAGCGACTGTTTATATTATCAAGCTCCGACTTAACACCGTCAACCGTAATTTCAACCGCAGTATCCTTATCAGAACCACCTGTTATTTCAAAATCTGTACCTGTAAATTCAAATACAAATTCGGCATTTTCTTCATTGGTTACAACATATTTGTGCGGAACACTATTTTCATAAACCGTGCCGTCTGAAATTTCAAAACCGTGACCGCCTAATTTCTCAGATGCCGCCAAAACATCTGCTGTTATTTCAACGTATGTGCGGTTACCGTCAAACAATTTTGATGAATACTTAGTAGGAAGACTTTTTTTCGCATAAGCCGATGCTTTATATTTTGTGTTCTTTAAAGCATTTATCAAAAATTCCTCGATACAGTCATAATAATACTTGTGTCCTTCGGTTTTAGGGTGAACACTGTCCTCAAAGAAAAGTGTCCAACGATCACTGTAATTTTCACCTATTCTGTTAACAGCCGCGCCACCAACATTTATAGTCGGGATATTATAGTAATCGGAAACACTATAGTGAGCCGATGCCTGAGAGAAAAGTGAATTGCCGTGCGCCTTATCTGTTGTAAGCACTGTTACAATATCACACTCAGGGTATGCAGTTTTTATCTCGCGTATCATTGTTTCAAGCATCATTGAAGCTTCTGAAGATGACTCATTCTGATAATAGTCGTTAATTGCGAACTCAATAAACATAAGGTCGGGTTTATAGGGCAGAACATCTCGACTAAGTCTGTAAAGACCGAAGCGTGAGCCTGAAGAACCTATAGCACGGCACATATTGTTGATTTTAGCATTTGGGAAATTTTCTTCAAACCAATTACCAACAAGCCTTCTCCATGATTTTGAGTTTGTTCCGCCAACTGTTACAGAGCCACCGTAATAAATGATATTAAGTTCTTTCTTTTCCGTAAGCTTCTTATATGTATAAGGCAATGCACAGCGATAATCAATGTAATCACTATACTTTTTCTGAGCATTGGTCATTTCATAGCCAAGGTCTACTTCATCATCATCGGTTACAGTTGATTCCACATTAGATTGAGTTTGAGAAGAAGTAGTAGTAGAAGTAGTTTCTGAATCAACTGCGATTTCAGGGTCCCAGAAATCGTCATCAGGCGATATTGCAGAGCTTGTAGCTGACTGTGAACTCTCAGAATTTACAGCAGAGCTTGCGTTATCAGAGGAAGTTTCGTTGCTACCACACGCGGTTAAAAGCAAAAAAACAACTGCAAGAACTAGGGTTAATGTTTTTCTTAACATAAAATTCACTCCTAATAGTTTTCTAAAAAAGAATGCAAATCCCCGCTATCCCTATCCCTGTACCCAGGTATTGTAGCAAGATTTACATTATGCAGACTTCTAAAAATATTATCGTCTGCCTCAGGATTTTGTAGCTTTATATCAGAAATCAGCTGTTTAATTTCTTTTCGCTTAGATGTAAGCTCAATATCGGCATTTATTTCTGTCATTTTGCAGGCGCACTGCAAAAATTCAAACCCGTTATACTGAGCCCAGCTGATTATATCTTTTTCCTTAACCTTATAAAGCGGTCGAATAAGCTCCATACCCTCAAAATTCGTGCTGTGAAGCTTTGGAAGCATTGTTTTAATCTCAGAAGAATACATCATACTCATAAGCACGGTTTCTATGACATCGTTAAAATGATGTCCCAGCGCTATTTTATTGCAACCGAGTTCCTTAGCCTTGCTATAAAGACAGCCTCTGCGCATTCGCGCACACAAATAGCAGGGTGAACCCCCTACCCTGTCGGTCACCTCGAAAATATCGCTTTCAAAAATATGGACATCAAGATTAAGTAACTTTGTGTTATTTTCAATCAATTTTCGGTTTTCGGCATTATAGCCCGGATCCATAACAAGATATACAAGCTCAAAAGGCACTTTACTATGCATCTGCAACTGCCTTAGACAGCACGCCATAAGCACCGAGTCCTTACCGCCAGAAATACAAACTGCTATTTTATCGTTTTCCTTTATAAGCTCATATTCCTGAATAGCACCCACAAAATTAGTCCATATATTTTTTCTGAATTTTTTAATAATACTTCTTTGTACCTCTTGGTACTTTTCAAGTTTTCTTTCCGCCAAAATAAAACTCCTAAAAACAATCTCCGCTTCAAGTATATATATGAAACGGAGATTTTTTGTAGCACTTAATTATTTGCCGTATTTATCACGAGCAACATAGCTTGTGTGTAAATCGTGATGTGCCTTATGACCGCCAAATCCGTCAGTATACCACTCGCTGTAAAGTGTCTTTACAACAGGTGATTCGTGTGACTTTCTGAGAGTCATAGCAGCATCCTGATCATAAAGTGCCTTAGCGCGAACTGCTTTAAGGTCAACAGTATCACGAACAGACTGAGGCTGAATAGGCTGACCGCCGCCGTTTACACAACCGCCGGGGCATCCCATAATTTCAACAAAGGTCCAACCGTCAGGATTACCGTTCTTCATTCTGTCCATAACAACCTTAGCAGCTGCTGCACCTGATGCTACAGCTACCTTAATATCGTTTCCTGCGATATTAACTGTTGCCTGCTTAAGTCCCATTGTGCCGCGAACAGCAGTAAAGTCGATATCAGTGTTGTCTTTACCTGTGAGCCAGTCGTTAGCAGTTCTAAGCGCTGCTTCCATAACACCGCCTGTAGCACCGAAGATAACTGCGGCACCTGTATCCTCACCGAGAGGTGAATCAAATTCTTCATCAGGTAAAGCGGTGAAGTTAAGACCTGCACGCATAATCATACGTGAAAGCTCACGGGTTGTAATGGCAATATCAACATCGGGAACACCTGCTGCTGACTGATCATCACGTCCGATTTCGAACTTCTTAGCAGTACAAGGCATTACAGATACAGAAACAATATCCTTAGCATCTATACCCATCTTCTGAGCATAATATGTCTTAATTACTGCGCCTGCCATCTGCTGAGGAGATTTACAGCTTGAAAGATGTGAAATCATATCAGGATAGTAGTATTCGCAGAATTTAACCCAACCAGGTGAGCAAGAGGTAATCATCGGGAGAACGCCGCCATTCTTAATGCGGTCTACCAATTCGTTAGCCTCTTCAACGATTGTAAGGTCAGCGGCAAAGTCGGTATCAAATACCTTATCAAAGCCAAGACGTCTGAGTGCTGCCACCATTTTACCCTCAACATTAGTGCCGATAGGCATATCGAAGCATTCACCGAGAGTAGCGCGAATAGAAGGAGCGGTCTGAACAACAACGTGCTTTGCGGGGTCAGCCAAAGCTTGCCAAATCTTATCAGTATCGTCTTTTTCGGTAAGTGCGCCTGTAGGACATACAGCAGTACACTGACCGCAAGAGATACAGGGAACTTTACTGAGACCTACCTCAAATGGTGTGCCGATATTAGTATCAATACCGCGGTTGTTAGCACCGATAACGCCAACATACTGCTCTTCACAAACAGCAACACAGCGACGGCAAAGAACACACTTGTTGTTATCGCGAACAAGGTGAGGTGTGCTCAAATCAAGCTCATACTCGGGCTTGAAGCCGCTGAAAGCACCTTCATCTACGCCGTAGTCACGGCACATTTTCTGTAGCTCGCAGTTTGTAGAACGAACGCAGGAAAGACACTTTTTCTCATGAGTTGAGAGAATAAGCTCAAGAGTAGTCTTTCTGGCTTTTTGAATTTTTTCGGTATTAGTAAGAACCTCCATACCCTCAGATATAGGGTATACGCAAGCGGTAACAACACGGAAACCTCTTCCCTCGTTTACTTCAACAACACAAATACGGCAAGCGCCGATTTCGTTCTTATCCTTCATAAAGCAAAGAGTAGGAATTTCAATACCTGCTTTACGTGCGGCATCTAAAATAGTAGAGCCTTTAGGTGCAGAAACTGCAATACCGTTAATTTTAACATTTATCATATCCATTATATTAAGGCTCCTTTCTTATATCTTCGAAATTGCTTTAAACTTACAGTTACCCATACATACACCGCACTTAACGCACTTGTCAGCGTCGATTTCATAAGAAGGCAGCTTATGACCGGGAGCAATGTAATCGGTCTTAACAATAGCGTTAACAGGGCAGTTACGAGCACATACGCCGCAACCGATACACTTATCCTTATCAACTGTAAAAGTAAGTAAGTCTTTACATACGCCTGCAGGGCACTTCTTATCAACAACGTGAGCGATATACTCATCGCGGAAGAAGTTAAGTGTTGCAAGTACAGGGTTAGGAGCAGTCTGACCAAGACCGCAGAGAGAGTTCTGCTTAATGTATTTGCATAGCTCTTCAAGTTTATCAATATCCTCAAGTGTTCCTTTACCCTTAGTGATATCGTCGAGCTTTTCAAGAAGTCTCTTTGTACCTACACGGCAAGGAGTACACTTACCGCAGGATTCATCAACAGTAAACTCAAGGAAGAATT
>CAYQFD010000049.1:0-9050 GCA_964416795.1 uncultured Ruminococcus sp.
GATGGCGTTGATATGCGTATGTACCGCGTAATTTACGACTGTATAGAAGAAATTGAAGCCGCTATGAAGGGTATGCTGGCTCCCAAATTCCGTGAGGCTCAGTTGGCAACCGTTGAGGTTCGTAATGTTTATAAGATTTCTAATGTCGGCACAGTTGCAGGCTGTTATGTAACCAACGGTAAGGTTACACGTGCTTGCCAGATACGTGTTGTGCGCGACGGTATTGTTATCTGTGAAGATAAAATCGACTCTTTGCGCAGATTTAAGGACGACGTTAAGGAAGTAGCACAGGGCTACGAGTGCGGTATCAGTCTCGAAAAATTTGCAGATATTAAGGAAGGCGACATATTTGAAGCCTTTATTATGGAGGAGTACAGAGATTAATGGCAGGTTATAAAATCAACCGCATAACATCGGATATAAAAATTTCTCTTTCAGAGCTTTTACGCGAGGTTAAGGACCCGAGAGTCAGTAAGCTTTTAAGCATAGTTAAGGTTGACGTTTCGGGTGACCTTTCCTATGCAACGGTTTATGTTAGTGCTATTGAGGGCTTTGAGGCAACAGTAAATTCTGTCAAAGCTCTTAAGGGTGCGGCAGGATTTCTTCGACGCGAGCTTGGAGGCAGATTAAAGCTTCGCAAGGTTCCAGAGCTTAGATTTATAGCCGATGACTCTATTGAACAAAGTGCAAATATTTCTAAAATTATTGATTCTTTTAAAGAGGATATATCAGATGATGAAAAATAAAAATACCGAATGCTTAAGACTTAATTTAAAGCAAACAGCAAGGTTTTTGAAAAAGCACGATAATTATATTATTTTAACCCATGCATCGCCCGATGGTGACACTTTGGGTTCTGCTTATGCACTTTACTATGCTCTCAACGAAACAGGCAAAAGTGCCTGTGTTATCTGTCCTGATGTTATCCCTAATAAATACGGATATTTTGCGAGAAAGACCGATAATGTAGACCGCAAAAATGCCACTGTTGTTGCAGTTGATGTTGCGGATGAAAAGCTGCTCGGTGCTTTGCGTGAGGAATTTGGAGGCAAGGTTGACCTTTGCATTGACCATCATATTTCCAACACAAAGTTTGCGAAAAATCTGTATCTCGATGACGCTGCGGCGGCGACAACACAGTGCATATATGAGCTTATAGTTCAGATGAAGGTGAATATTAACGATATCACTGCAAAAGCACTTTATACAGGCTTGGTCACAGACACAGGCTGTTTTAAGTATGCCAATGTTACAGATAAAACGCATATTATCGCGGCATCTCTTTATGAATATAATATTGATGCTCCCGAAATTAACAGGCTTATGTTTGACACAAAGTCCAAAAAGCTTTTAGAGCTTGAAAAAATGGTTTTGGAAACTGCAGAATATCATTTTGATGATAGGTGCATTGTGCTTTCTGTTACAGGGGAAATGCAGAATATAACAGGCTGCAGCGGTACAGAGCTTGAGGGAATAGCAGTTATTTCCCGCAGTGTCGAGGGTGTTAAAATAGGTGTTACCATTAAGCAGACAGGTGACGAGGAGTTCAAGGTATCTCTCAGAACATTTCCTCCCTTTGATGCAAGTGCAATTTGCAGAAAATTAGGCGGCGGCGGTCATAAGGGTGCCGCAGGTGCTACGGTTAACGGCAATATAGAGCAGGTTAAGGAACTTATCCTCAATTCTGTTAAGGATGCTTTGGAGGGTGAATATGCAGGGACTTCTTCTGCTCAATAAACCGCAAAATATAACCTCTTTTTCGGCTGTTTCTATGGTTAAAAGAGCGGCAAATGAAAAAAGGGTAGGGCATACCGGCACGTTAGACCCTATGGCGACGGGTGTTTTGCCTGTGTTATTAGGGCGTGCTACTGCACTGTCGGGATTAATGCTTGATGCAGATAAAAAGTATTGTGCCACAGTAAAACTCGGTGTTACTACCGATTCTGAAGATATTACAGGCAATATAATTTCTGAAAATAAAGTTAACGTAACCGAAGAAGAGCTGGTTAGTGCTTTAAAGCATTTTAGCGGAGTTATAAAGCAACGACCGCCGATGTACAGTGCAATTAAGAAAGACGGGGTACGGCTTTATAAATTAGCAAGAGAGGGTAAAACCGCCCAAATACCTGAGCGCGAGGTGGAAATTCTCAGTATTAAATTACTTTCGGGAATTGATAAGAACTACGAGTTTAAAATCGAAGCTCACGTTTCAAAGGGTACATATATCCGCTCGCTTGCGCGTGATATTGGAGAATATCTCGGTTGCGGTGCTACACTCAATTCACTTTGCCGTATTTATGCCTCGGGTTTTGAATTGAGTCAGTGTGTAAATCCTGCGGAGCTTTCGGCTGAAAACATCAGTAATTATCTTTTAAACGAAGAAATTGCTGTCAGTTATTTGCCGAAAATAAATGTAACCGAAAAACAGGCTGTGCGTTTTTGTAACGGCGGTCAGTTAAGCTTTGATAGACTGCATATAAAAGATGTAGCAAATGGTGCACTTATGAGGGTTAAATTCGGCGATAAATTTTTAGGTATCGGTTTTGCTGACTGTGAAAAACAGCAGATTGGAATTAAATGTATCATAAACAAACACGAATAATCAAAAGGGTGAAAAGATATGAAAAATGCCCTGTGTTTAGGCAGCTTTGACGGTCTTCATAGCGGGCACAGAACGGTACTTTCAGTACCACAGGGTTACAGAAAGGTTGCAGTTACCTTTAAAAAGCCTCCAAAATCAGTTTTAAGCGGTACGACTTCGCTTATTATGAGCTTAGAGGATAAGTGCGAGGCTTTAAAGGAGCTTGGCGCAGAGGAAATATTTATACTCGATTTTTTAGAAGTTAAGGATATGTCTGCAAGCGCTTTTTTGGAAATGTTAAAGGAAAAATTTGAACCCGCGCTAATTTCCTGCGGTTTTAATTACCGTTTCGGTAAGGGCGGCAAGGGTGACACTGAGGTACTAGCAAAGTTTTGCAGTGAAAACGGTATAGTTTTTCAAATGTCGGCGCCTGTGAAAGCAGGCGAGGATATAATTTCCTCTACTATGATAAGAGGCTTGCTGAAAAACGGAAATATAAATAAGGCTAATGAGTTTTTATATAAACCGTTTTCTTTTTGTGCTTCTGTAATACAGGGGGATAAAAGAGGCAGAACCATAGGGTTTCCTACAGTTAATCAAAGATATCCAGAAGAGCTTGTTAATTTAAAATTCGGTGTATATAAAACAAAGGTTTTGTTTGACGGTAAATGCTATGACGGTATTACCGATATAGGCAAAAGACCTACTTTTTTAACCGATTATATTATTAGTGAAACTTATATTGAAGATTTCAGCGGAGATTTATACGGGAAAGATTTAAGAATTGTCCCACTCCGCTTTTTAAGAGAAGAGAAGAAGTTTTCTTCTATAGAAGAACTAAAAGAACAAATATTAAATGATATAAAATCATAAGGAGTTAGAAATGGCAGCGAAAAAGAAAGGAAGCGGTAGCCGCAGCAGTGCGGCAACTCAAAAAAGAGCAAATACCATGACTGCGGGCAAAAGACAGCTTATGTCTGTAATATGGTTTGCAGTAGCAGTTTTTTTCCTTTGTGTAGTATTTATTGAAGGTCAGAATTTATGGGCATTACTACATAATTTTATTTTCGGAATTTTCGGTGTAACTGCATATTTTTATCCTTTCCTTTTAGGGTTTGTTGCAGTTATGTTTGCGCTTGACAAAATGAGTGGCTCGATAACAGCAAAGGTAATTGAATCGAATATTTTAGTAGCACTTATCGGAGCTGCGGTTGATATTTTTTCAAAACATAATGATACACTTACATTTTGGCAACACTTGTCAAATGCTTATACAAATGGTGCAAGTCTTAAAAGCGGCGGCTTTATGGGCGCTCTTATAGGACAGCCTATTTATCTGGCTTTCGGTAAGACAGGTGCGGCAATTACAATTATTTTGCTTATTTTTGTTTTCTTTATGGTTATTACAGGTACAACGCTTATTTCACTCTTCAAGGCAGTTGGTAAGCCTGTTAAAAAGATTTCTGAGCAGGCAGAAAATGCTTTTCAGGAGAGAATGGAACGTGACGAAAACAAAGATAAAAAGCTTAGAGTTATCAAAGGCTTTGATGTGGATATTCCTGTTGACGATATGCCCGAGAAGCCTAAGAAAGACAAAACCGGCTTAAACGATAAGCAGAGAAGGGTTGTAAGCACATACTACGGTGAAAGTGTTCCCGAAGAGCCTGCAGGTGCAGAGGACAAGCCGAGACTGGATAATGCCTTGAAGGAGGCTGCAAAGGAAGCCGAAGAAGTAGTAGAAAAAATTGACTTTAAGGAAGAAACACAAAAGTTTACACAGGGCTTAGAGGAAAATGCAGAGGAAAATGATAGCTATGTTTTCCCGCCTCTTAATCTCTTGAAGGCAATGGATTCTGCTAATCCTAACGCGGCGGCGGGTGCCGAGGCGATGGCTGAGCATTTAGTTGAAACTCTCAGAAGCTTTGGTGTTGAAACGAGGATTGTTAATATAAGCCGCGGTCCTACAGTTACAAGATATGAGCTTCAGCCCTGTGCGGGAGTTAAAATCAGTAAGATAACAAACCTTGCGGACGATATTGCACTTAACCTTGCAACTGCGGGTGTAAGAATTGAAGCGCCAATCCCAAATAAAGCGGCAGTTGGCATAGAGGTTCCAAATAAATCGAGTGATATAGTAGGGGTAAGAGGTATTTTTGAATCCCCTGAATTTATATCTGCTAAGAGCAAGCTTACTGTAGCCTTAGGTCGCGATATCGGCGGTAATGCAGTTGTAGCAGATGTTGCAAAAATGCCGCACGGACTGATAGCAGGCGCTACAGGCTCGGGTAAATCGGTATGTATAAATACCATAATAATGAGCATCCTTTATAAAGCAACTCCCGATGAAGTAAAGCTTCTTATGATTGACCCAAAGGTCGTTGAGCTTGGAATTTATAACGGAATCCCACATCTTTTGGTGCCTGTTGTAACCGATCCGAGAAAGGCCTCAGGCGCACTCGGTTGGGCAGTTACCGAAATGGAAAAGCGTTATAAAATGTTTGCTGATAGAGGTGTCCGCGACCTTGCAGGCTATAATCGATTTGTTGAAGCCTTGCCCGAAGAAGAAAAGGGCGAAATTGAAAAAATGCCGCATATCGTAATCATTATTGATGAGCTTGCCGACCTTATGATGACAGCGCCTAACGAGGTTGAAGATTCAATAAACCGAATTGCCGCAAAGGCAAGAGCTGCAGGTATGCACCTTATAATTGCAACACAGCGTCCGTCTGTTGATGTTGTTACAGGTGTTATTAAGGCAAATATCCCAACAAGAATTGCATTTGCTGTGTCTTCTCAGATAGACAGTAGAACAATTCTTGATTCTGCGGGTGCAGAAAAGCTGCTAGGCAGAGGTGATATGCTCTTTAGTCCTGTAGGCTCATCAAAGCCTAACCGCATACAAGGCTGTTTTGTCAGCGATGAAGAGGTTGAAGCGGTTGTTGATTATATCAAGGGTGACCGAACTGCAGATTATGATGACAATGTTATGGTAGAAATTGAACGTCAGGCGGCGGTTGAGAAGAAGCAGAGGACAGGTCTTATTGAAGACGGCCCTGATGAAGATCCTGTGCTTAAAGAGGCAATACAGATTGTTGTAGAAAACGGTATGGCATCGACTTCATTCTTGCAACGTAAGCTAAAGCTTGGTTATGCGCGCGCAGGCAGAATAATTGACGAAATGGAACAACGCGGAATAGTCGGTCCCTATGAGGGTGCAAAACCGCGTAAGGTTCTTATTACTAAAGATCAGCTAATGGAAATGGAAGCAGGTAGTGAGGAATAAGCTTTGAAAAAGACTGTAAATAAGAGTACACTTCGTGCAATAATTTTAGGGTTTATTTGTCTGGTTATTTTTGCAGTTATATTTATCGACAATGCAGAGATTTTTAAAACGGACAGTGCTTATAACGCAAATAACGACGATTTTGTAAAAATTATTGATGTCGGTCAGGGTGACAGTGTACTGATTTACAGTAACGGGTATTCAGCACTTGTTGATGTAGGAATCCCCGATGCTGCAAACGAGATTTGTGCGGCACTTGAGGAGCATAATATAGAATTTCTTGATGTGCTGATGCTCACTCATCTTGATAATGACCATGTGGGCGGTGTTTCGGGTGTTACACAGGTTTTCGAAGTTAAAAATCTCATTTTGCCTGAAATTTCTATTGAGAGCGAAGGTCTTAATGCGGCTCAGTTTGCGATAAACAGGGTTAAAGCTTCGGGTGGTGAGATTTTCACTGCGGTAGAGGGTATGAATTTCAAAATCGGTGAATTTACAATCACTATTTTGTCACATCTTACCGAAATGAATAATGATAATAACCGTTCAATAGTTGCTATGGCAGAAATTGATAAAAGAAAATTTTTGCTTACAGGCGATATTGAAGCTAAGGGTGAGCGCGCTATTATAGAAGAGGGAATTGACCTCGGATGTGATGTACTTAAGGTAGCACACCACGGTAGCAATTCTTCTACAACAGATGAATTTTTAAAGCTTGCAAAGCCGAGCTATGCCGCAATTTCGGTAGGCGTGGATAACCGTTACGGTCATCCGCACAGTAATGTGTTGTCGGCACTCGAGTATTACGGTGCAAAAATTTACAGAACTGATTTAGACGGAGATATAATCTTCTTTGTTAATGACGGTAAAATTTCCGTTAAAACTAATAAATAGTTAAGGAGTGAACTTTAAAATGTGTGGTTTTGTCGGTTTTACAAACTACATAAGGGATGACGGAACGGTTCTTGAAAAAATGATGAACCGAATTGTTCACCGCGGTCCTGATTCGGCGGGAAAGTTTGTTGACAGCGATGTTGCTTTAGGCTTCAGAAGACTAAGCATTATTGACCTTGCCGAAGGTGACCAACCTATGTTCAACGAGGACAAGTCTTTGGTATTAACCTTTAATGGAGAAATATATAATTTTAAGGATTTGCGTGCAGAGCTTGTAGGGGCAGGTCACAGCTTCGCTAATAACTCTGACAGTGAGGTTTTGCTTCACGGTTATGAGGAATGGGGCGAGGATATGGTTAAACGTCTTCGCGGTATGTTTGCTTTTGTAATTTTCAACCGCAAGGATAAATCTATTTTCGCCGCACGCGATATGTTTGGTATCAAGCCTTTTTACTATACCTTTATGGACAACAGCTTTATTTTCGGTTCAGAAATTAAATCTTTTCTTGAGCATCCCGAATTCAAAAAGGAATTTAATGAAGAGGCTTTAGCACATTATCTGTCATTCCAGTATTCGCCAACAGAAGAAACCTTCTTTAAGAATGTATTTAAATTACCCCCTGCACATTACTTCACCTTTAAAGAAGGTGAAATGCAGAAAGTGCGTTATTGGCAACCCGATTTCAATGAAACTGACGGTGTGCTCGAATATTTTGCCGACCTTACTGATAACACTGTAAGAGAATCGGTAGCGGCACACAAAATTGCAGATGTTGAGGTTGGCTCATTTTTGTCGTCAGGTATTGATTCGAGTTATATTGCAGAGGCGGCAAATGTGGATAAAACCTTTACGGTAGGCTTTGAAAGTCCTGACGGTGACAGATACAATGAAATTCACTTTGCAAAGGAATTTGCCGAAACAATAGGTGTTGAAAATATCTCAAAGGTTATAACACCCGAAGAATACTGGGAAACATTTCCTCTTATTCAGTATCATATGGATGAGCCATTGGCAGACCCTGCTGCAATAGCACTTTATTTTGTGAGCAAATTGGCAAGTGAACACGTAAAGGTTGTAATGTCTGGCGAGGGTGCCGATGAATTATTCGGCGGCTACCGTATTTATCAAGAGCCTATAACGCTTACGGTTTATGACAAGCTGCCTTTTAAGCTTAGGCGTTTAATATCTAAAATTTGTGAGCATTTGCCTCAAAAACACGGAATTAATTACCTTGTAAGACGCGGTAAAACAATTGAGGAGCGTTTCATAGGTAATGCAAATATCTTTTCTACAAAAGAACGAAATAGACTTCTTAAAAGTGATATTGCAAAAAATGCGGTTGAGCCCAAGATACTTTGCAAAAGGTTTTATGATGAGGTTAAAGATAAAGATACCGTTACAAAGATGCAGTATCTTGATATCAATATGTGGCTTATGGGCGATATACTGCTTAAAGCAGATAAAACCAGTATGGCAAATTCGTTGGAGCTAAGAGTTCCTTTTCTAGATAAAAAGGTTATGGAATTTGCCGCTACTATTCCGCTTAAGTGCAGGGTAAATACCGAGACCACAAAATTAGCGCTCAGAAAGGCGGCAGAAAAAACCTTGCCAAAGCGCACAGCTACAAAGGATAAGCTTGGTTTTCCTGTGCCTATCAGGGTATGGCTTAAAGAGGAGCAGTATTACAACAAGGTGAAAAAAGCGTTTACAACTGATTATGCAAACGAATTTTTCAATACAGAAAAGTTAGTTGAGCTACTTGAGATTCACAGGTCAGGTAAGGCAGATGTAAGCCGTAAAATATGGACGGTTTATACATTCCTTGTTTGGTATGAACAGTTTTTTATAAATGAAAAATAAGTTAAAATACCGCTGATGGTTCAGCGGTATTTTTAATTGGTGTAAAACTTAAAAATTCAAGTGAATTATGTCGACATAAAAAATATTTTTAAGGTTTATTAGCACACACTAAAGGTAATAATTTTATTACAAAGAGGTGTGGATATGTATAACAACAAAGTTGTGATTTGCGGAGTGGATACTTCAAAACTTCCGCTGCTTAAAGAGAAAGATAAAGAAAGGCTTTTGCGAGAGGTAAAGGCAGGAAATAATAATGCACGCGAAGAACTGATACAAGGAAATTTAAGGCTTGTTTTAAGTGTTATACAGAGATTTACAGGCAGGGGTGAAAACCTTGACGATTTGTTTCAGGTGGGTTGCATAGGGCTTATAAAATCTATCGATAATTTTGATATCACTCAGGAAGTTCGGTTTTCCACCTATGCAGTTCC
>CAYQFD010000050.1:0-8949 GCA_964416795.1 uncultured Ruminococcus sp.
GCGGAGGCTGGACTTGAACCAACGACCTTCGGGTTATGAGCCCGACGAGCTACCAGCTGCTCCACTCCGCGATATTGGGTTGTTTTTTACTGTAATATTATTATACACAAATATCTTGTAAAATGCAACCCTTTTTTTAAGAAAATTAATATTTTCCATATTTGATAAATTTAAAGCTTAAAAACATATAAAATTAGTCAGAAAGCCTTAAAAGGAAACTGTATTACTGTTATATAATTAGTGGTGGTGATGATGGTGGTGATGATGGTGCGCTGCTTCTGAATAAGTGTGGCAGTGTTGATATTTACAGTGTTCACCGTCAATTTTCAAAAGATGAGATATAATTTCCTCGCTGTCAATGTTATGCGGAACTTTTTCAAGGAAAAGGTCGGCTATTTCTTTTAAATTCTTAACTGCGTTTATAAGTATAAATACTGCAACACCGATAGAAAGAAGCGGGTCTATAAATTTAAAATCAGTAAATTTCATAACAACTGCACCGATTAAAACCATTATCCAACCCAGAACATCTTCCAGCATATGAAGATTAACGGCTTTTTGGTTTATCGAGTCCCCCTCGCGTGTAAGCAAGGCGGCACAAAAGTTAATAAAAGCACCAATAACCGCAAAAATAATCATACCGTCAAAGTTTATTTCTGTTGGGTTAAAAAGCTTATGAATTGCGTTGTAAATTACAGTAAGTGAGCCAAAAAGCAATATGACAGAGGTAATAAAACCGCCTATAACAGAATAACGCAAATATCCGTATGTATACTCTTTGTCGGGCTGTTTTTTACTGATTTTTTCAAGCAAAAAGGCAATTCCAATGCTTGCGGCATCGCCGATATCATGTATTGCATCAGAAACAATTGCAACACTTCCTGTAAAAATACCGCCAAAAAATTCGAAAATTGAAAACACTAAATTTAAAATAAATGCAATTAAAATGTTTTTCTCGGTTTTCATAAGAGTACTCCTTGTAATTTGTATAATGTTATGGTACAATAAATTCGTTACAGAACATATTGTACGGTAATATTATATTTTTCTTCAAAGGCTAATTCAACATATTATTTTATATATTTGTTAGTTATTGAACAATTTTAAAAGAATGTACGGTGGAATTATGGACAGACGTCAAAAGAAAACCAGAAATGCAATTTTCGAGGCTTTTATAGGTCTTTTATCAGAAAAGAATTACAATAAGATAACGGTAGGGGAAATAATTAATAAGGCTGATATTGGCAGAGCTACGTTTTATTCTCACTTTGCAACGAAAGATTTTTTATTAAAGGAGCTGTGTTCAGAGTTATTTGACCATATATTTGAAGCGGAAAGAGGAATGGAGCAAGCACATTCACATATATTCGACTGTGATGCAAAAGGATCTGTATTTTTGCATCTTTTCAACCATCTGCAAAAGAACGATAACAATATTTTAGATTTGTTGTCGGGCGAAAATAATGAATTGTTTTTGCTGTATTTTAAAAAAGGACTCACCGAGCTTGTTGAAACTCAGCTTGAAAGCTTTAAGAAGAGCAAATCAAAGGATTTACCAACGGATTTTCTGATTAATCATATAGCATCTACCTTTGTTGAAACAGTAAGATGGTGGCTGAATAATAAAATGAAACCGTCACCTGAGGTTATTACTGAATATTTCTTGTTGGCGGTTTAGTTATGAATTTTGGAAAGTATATAAGTGAAATAATTTTTGATAGGAATTTAGATAAAAGTTCATATCTTAATAGTTTACCTATAATTAAATATTTATCAGAGTTTGAAAGATTAAAGTTTACGTCACCTGTTACATTTTTTGTTGGTGAAAACGGGACGGGGAAGTCCACCTTGCTTGAAGCAATTGCTGTAGCATACGGCTTTAATGCTGAGGGCGGTTCAAAGAATTTTACTTTTTCAACCAATGCTACTCATTCTGAGCTTTTTGAGCATATTACTGTTGGAAAACGAGGATATGCTAAAGATGGATTCTTTCTTAGGGCAGAAAGTCTTTATAACGTGGCGACCGATATTGAGCAAATGGATTCGGAGGAATATGAATTTGTTAAACCGCCTATGGTAATCGAGGGCTACGGTGGAATCTCTCTTCACGACCAATCTCACGGAGAAAGTTTTCTCTCTATTGTTCAAAACCGTTTTGGCGGCAATGGACTATATATTCTCGACGAGCCTGAAGCTGCACTTTCTCCTATGAGGTTGCTTACTCTGATGGCGGAAATCAATTCACTTGTAAACAATAATTCACAGTTTATAATAGCAACCCATTCGCCGATTCTTATGGCTATGCCTAATTCACAAATTCTTGAATTTTCGCAAGCGGGGATAAAGGAGGTTTCTTATAAAGAAACCGAGCATTTTAAGATAACAAAAAGCTTTCTGGATAATCCCGAAAGAATGTTAAAATATTTATTGTAAAATAAAGGTTTTTGTATTATAATTATTCTATAAATTAAATTTCAAAGGTGAGGTAAAAATGGAAAGCGCTTTAAAATTTACACCGGCGGTATTTGCAGTAAAAGATGAGTATCAAATAATGGTTCCTGTGGCTCAGGAAACTTTGATGTGGGTTAAAATAGGGGATGAATGCTTTTATGATGAATCAAACGGCATCTTGCGTTCTAATGTTGCAACCCACAGAATCCCCGTTCCTAAGGATGTTCTCGACTCGGCTAAAAAATACACAGTGTGTTACAGGGTGATAATTGATCGCAAACCATATTTTACTGAAACTGAGGATGAAGTTCAGATAGAATTTGATTTTATTCCCGTAAAAAGCGGAAAAGTGATTGCTTATCAGCTTGCAGATACTCACACTATGATAGATCCACCTGTTGAGTCTGTACGGTATTTTGAAGAGCAATACGGCAAAATAGATTTTCTTATTCTTAACGGTGATATCGCCGATTACAGCAATAAGCTTGAAAATTTTGATATTACATATAGCATTATCGAAAAGGTTACAAACGGTAATATTCCTGTTGTATTCTCACGCGGTAATCACGATACAAGAGGAAAGATAGCCGAAAACTTTGCAGATAATACCCCTTGTGTTAACGGTAATTCATATTATACCTTTAAGCTTGGAAATGTATGGGGAATGGTTCTTGACTGCGGTGAGGATAAGGTTGATACTCATTCTGAATACGGCCACACTATTTGTTGTCATCATTTCCGCAAAAAAGAAACTGAATTTATTAAAAGCGTTATAGAAAATTCCAAAAACGAGTATGAAGCGGAGGATGTTAAATACAGAATCGTAACTTCACATATTCCTTTCCCATGCCGACAGTCGCCCGACCCAGAAATTTTTCCTGTATGGATTAAGCTTTTAAACGAAAACATTAAACCCGATGTTTTGATTTGCGGTCATACTCATAAGGCTCAGCTTGTAAAGCTTGATGATGTCACCGCTTTCCCCATAATTGAAGGTTCTATTCCTTTATTTAAAGAACAGCTTTTTGTGGGTAACGGTTATATTTTTGATACTGACGGCATTACTGTTATATTTAATAATTCACAAAGCATTATCGAGAGCTTTAAGCTCTAAAATAAAGCACCTTTTGGACACACACTACGGAGTGTTCAAAAGGTGCTTTTGCTATTTTGTTATTTCCCAATAATATCTACGACTAGATGGCGGAAAATCGTCAAGTATTCCGTATTCGGGATCTAAGAATTTTCCATTGTAAAACAGTGACCAATGCCAACATTTAGGAGTTTCAAGGCTCAGAAAACAAATAGGCGGTAAATCTTCCTTTTGGGTTACGGCAACCCTTTGGGTGCTATGCTTTATATTGTAGCGGTTGAGCGCTTCAAACATTTGATTAAGTGTTGTTTCTCTGTCGGTTTTAACAATATTTACTATTTCCTGTACACTCACATCTGCAAGCATTGCAAGCACTGCCTGTCCGCATTGTAGGGAAGTAGGCTCAAAAATATGTTTTGGATTATTTGTAATCGGCATACTACACCTCGATTTTATTATAATTGTATTTTATATGTTTTTGTGTGTTATGTCAATAAAAAGAGGAGGCTTAAACCTCCTCAAATTTATGCATACATATTATTTACAGACATATAGTCGTAAATTGCCTTGCCGTGTTCCTGTTCTTCCTTTTGTATATGATTTAAGGTGTTGCGCAGTGCGGTTTCCTTAAATTCAAAAATGCAAGTGTTGTAAAGATTAGAAACGTGCTTTTCGTCGGCAAGCAAATCTGAACACAAATAGCAATCAGCCTGTTTATCAGGAGTATCACCAAGACCGTAGTTTGCGCTAAATCCCGATTTTACCTGTTGTGTGCCACCGCTATTCTGCTGTGGGATAGCTCCGCTTTCTATTTGTGTAAGAGTGTTTAAATGCTGTTGCTCGACATTTGCAATAGAAGTAAAAAGCTCTTTAAGCTGTGGGTCAAGTGCTGTTGAAGAATACTTTGTGTATTTTTCTACACAAAGCTTTTCCTGACTTTTAAGGTCAGAAAGTAAAGTTGTTTCCTTTTGTGAAAGCTGTAAATTATTCAAAAAAATCACCTCGCGCTTAGTTTTCGCAGAGGTGATAAGTTTTATGCAAGATGTTGCGCAAGAGTTATAATTATCGGCATACTTATAAGTGATAGTACAGTACTTACCGAAACTAAGTTTACCGACATAGAAGTATCCCCGCCGAATTTTGAAGCAAACATAGTTGTATTAGCCGCAACAGGCGCACTGCAACATATAATAGCAGAAACAAGCATTGTTTCTCTTACACCGCAAAGATATAAAATTGCAAGTGCTAAAAGAGGCGAAACAAACAATTTTATAAAAATTGCAAATAAACAGTTTTTGTTTTTAAGACTTGCAAAAAAATCGCTGTTTGCTAAATGATAACCTATAATTATCATAGGAAGCGGAGTGTTAAGTGCTGCCATATAGGAAACAGGCTTTATCAAAATATCGGGAATAGGAATTGAAAATAAAAAGATAACTATACCGACTGCAAGACCGATTATTCCAGGGCTTACAATGAGTTTTTTTGGTGACATATATTTTTTATCACCGCTCATAAGCATTACTCCGTAGCTCCATACAAAAAGATTGAAGACCGCTACATATGACGCTCCGTAAAAAACACCTAAATCTCCAAGCAGAGCCTCTTGAAGCGGCAACGCCATAAATCCGCAGTTGGAGAATATAATCCCAAATTGAAAAACCCTTTTTTGTTTTTCTTCGCAGTTTTTGAACAAAAGACGGCTAATTAAAATAAACATTATATGAGCCAAAAAAGCAATAACAAAGCTTAATAGCAAACCTTTAAGCAAAGAAGAATTAAATTCCCTTATAAAAGATTTGATAATTACACAAGGTGTTACAACATAAAGCACTAAATCGGTCATATTTTTTGAGCCCGTTTCAGTTAAAACCTTGTTTTTTGTTAGTATGAAGCCAATCATAATAAGTATGAGTAAAATAATAACCTGCGTAAGTACATTAATAAACATTATTTGACACTCTCCGTAAACTTGAGGAACGCTTTGATGCCGTCCTCTGTGCGTTTGAAGACACCCGCGTGCTCGAGAACCTTTGAGAACACAATGCCGATTTCTTTTTCAATTATAGAATCAATATTATCTACATTGATTTCGGGGTATTTATCGAGAATTTCCTTTGTCCAAGCGGCGTGCTTTGAGAGGATGTCGTCGCTTTCAATATCACTGCCGTCAAGAATTGCTTTTTTGAGAAGTGCCATTTCGGTTTTGAGTCTGGAGGGCAGAACAGCCAGTCCCATAACCTCAATAAGACCGATATTCTCTTTCTTTATATGATGAAGCTCGGCGTGGGGATGATAAACACCCATTGGATGCTCTTCGGTTGTGATATTGTTTCGAAGAACTAAATCCATCTCAAAAAGCTCACCGTTTTTGCGTGCAATAGGTGTAATGGTATTATGAGGTTCACCGTCGGTTTCGGCAAAAATAAATGCGTCCTCGTCTGTATATGAGCGCCACGCATCCAAAATTTTGCAGGAAAGGTCTATTAAGCGCTCAGGGTTTTTATGTCTTATTCTTATAAGCGACATCGGCCATTTAACAATTCCTGCTTCAATATCTTCAAAGCCCTTGAAGCTTAGTTTATGTTCAATAGGTGCTTTTGCCATAGCAAAGGAGTAATTACCGCCTTGAAAATGGTCGTGCGAAAGAATTGAACCGCCAACAATTGGAAGGTCAGCATTAGAGCCGACAAAATAGTGGGGGAAAAGCTTTACAAAATCAAGAAGCTTTCTAAAGGTGTCGTGGTTAATTGACATAGGGGTGTGCTTTGCGTTGAAAACAATACAATGCTCATTGTAGTAAACATAGGGGGAGTATTGGAAGCACCAGTCGCTACCGTTAATCGTTATAGGAATAATGCGGTGATTTTGACGTGCAGGGAAATTCATTCTTCCGGCATATCCCTCACACTCGCGGCAAAGCATACATTTAGGATAACTTGACTGCGGTGCGTTTTTAGCTGCAGCAATTGCTTTAGGATCCTTTTCGGGCTTTGAAAGGTTGATTGTTATATCTAGATCACCGTATTCTGTTGGTGTTATCCATTTAACATCCTTAACAATTCTGTAACGGCGGATATAATCTGAATCGCAGCTAAGGTTATAAAAATAATCTGTAGCGGCTTTCGGGGATTGACTGTATAATCCTTTGAATTTGTCAGTAACCTCGCTTGGTCTTGGCATCAAGGCAGACATTAGCTTTGTGTCAAACAAATCCCTATTAGTAACTGTATCCTCAATTAGACCTTTTTCTACACTGAAATCAAGAAGCTCCTTTAGGGTTTCTTCAAGGTCAACATTCTCGTATTCCTCATCACATTCAAAACTGTCAAGCCCTAAAATTTCAAGAATTCTGTTAGTGGCAAAAATCTCATCACGTTCTGTAATAAGATTTCTTTGTAATCCGTAACAAATTAGCTTACGTATACTTTTGTTAATCATAATATGTACATCCCCTCTTTAAATACAATGAATTATACAACATTATAGGAGTTTATGTCAATGGATAAAACTAAAGTATTTTTTGCTTGACAAACCGAAGTGTTTGTGGTAAGATGTTTAAGCCGCATATTGTGGGCTTCTTAAGTTATGCCTAAAAACATACGCCTACGGTAGCGAGACTGAACAAAGAAGCAGGTGGAAAAAATGTACGCAATTATTGAAACAGGCGGAAAGCAGTACCGTGTAGAAAACGGCGATGTTATCTACATCGAAAAGCTTGACGCTCAGGTTGACGAAGAAATTACCTTCGACAAGGTTATTGCTGTTTGCAACAGAACTTTAAAGGTTGGTAAGCCTTATGTGAAGGACGCTTTCGTTAAGGGTACTGTTCTTAAGAACGGTAAGGGTAAAAAGGTTACAGTATTTACCTACAAACCCAAGAAAGGCAGCGCTCGTAAAATGGGTCACAGACAGCCTTACACAAAGGTTCAGATTAACGAAATCGGTTAATTATGACTAGTGTAAAATTTCTGGCTGAGGAGAATCGCATTATCGGGTTCGAAATCAGCGGTCACTGTTCTTTTGACGGTGACGATGAGATTGGAAAAATCGTATGTTCTGCTGTTTCAAGTGCAGCTTATATGACTGCAAATACAATAACTGAGATTATCGGCGACAAGGCGGATATATCGGTCAGTGAGGCAAAAATGCTTCTCAAGGTAAAAAAACCCAGTCCTGATACTATTAAGGTGCTTAAAGGCTTAAAACTGCATTTAACAGAGCTTTCTAATCAATACAGTAATAACATTAAAATTTACGGAGGTGCAAAACAATGTTAAAGATTAACATTCAGTTATTCGCTCACAAAAAAGGTATGGGTTCTACAAAGAACGGCCGTGACAGTGAGTCTAAACGTCTTGGTGTAAAAAGAGCAGACGGTCAGTTTGTTCTTGCAGGTAACATCCTTGTTCGCCAAAGAGGTACACACATTCATCCCGGCAACAATGTAGGCCGCGGTTCTGATGATACACTTTTTGCTCTTATCGATGGTAAGGTAAAATTTGAACGCTTAGGCAGAGACCGTAAGCAAGTTAGCATTTACGCTGCTGAATAATTTAGAATTAGAGTCCGGGTTAATTAATTTTCCCGGACTTATGTTTTTTTGGAGGGAATACTTTTGAAAATATGTCACGTTTGTCAGTTTGAATGTAAAGATAGCGATGAGTTATGTCCGTTATGCGGTGCCGATTTGTCAAACAGGGCCGATGAAAAAGAGAACACACAGGAAGATGAGCGCGAAATTATAATCAGAAATCCTGTTTTGTTGGCTACAATGGAGGATGTTGTGTCAGCGGATATTTTTAAGGACATACTAATAGATAATAAGATTCCTTTTTCTTCGTCGCAGGGGGAAACGGGCAGTATACGTGTTCTCTTCGGCGGCGGTCTTGCAGGCGAAGAAATTTATGTTGACAGCGGAGATTTTGAAAAGGCTTCGTTGCTTTATGAAGAGTTTTTAGACGGAGAAGAAATACTTTTTGAAGAAGAATTTTCAGATGAGGAACAAGAGTAATGTTTGTTGATATAGCAAAAATACATTTAAAAGCAGGAAACGGCGGCGACGGTGCGGTTTCCTTTCACAGAGAAAAATATGTTGCGGCAGGCGGTCCCGACGGTGGTGACGGCGGAAAAGGCGGAGATATTGTCTTTAAGGCTGACAGCAACCTTTCAACCCTTGCAGACTTTAGATATAAACGCAAATACTCGGCAGAGGCGGGTCAGAACGGCGGTGCTTCAAGATGCACAGGTAAAAGCGCGCCCGACCTTATTATAAGTGTGCCTGTCGGTACACTTATTAAGGATGCCGAAACAGGCAGAATTATTGCCGATATTTCGGATGATGAGCCTGTGGTAGTTGCAAAGGGCGGCAACGGCGGTTGGGGTAATCAGCACTTTGCTACCTC
>CAYQFD010000051.1:0-8915 GCA_964416795.1 uncultured Ruminococcus sp.
GGTAGCCAGAAATCAGGCATTTCGGTCTGCCAACCGTCAACCAGCTTTTGACGGAAAATACCAAGCTCATAGCGAATACAGTATCCCATAGCAGAATAACCGCCTGTTGAAAGACCGTCAAGGAAGCAAGCGGCAAGACGTCCAAGACCGCCGTTGCCAAGACCTGCGTCAGACTCAAAGTCATAAAGCTTATCAAGCTTAACCTTGAATTTCGAGAGCGCTTTTGCCATAGTGTCGGTAAGCTCTAGGTTGTAAAGATTATTTTTGAGTGAACGTCCCATAAGGAATTCCATACTCATATAGTAAACAGTTTTAGCCTCCTGCTCATTTGTAGCCTTTTTGAATTCTGCACGGCGCTCGTTCATAATATCGAGCAGGGTGAGGACACAGGCCTTGTAGAAAAGCTCATCGGAAGCAAGATTTGGTGTGACACCGAAATTGTGCGATAGCTTTTTTTCAATCATAGAAGCCAAAGTATTTGCGGAATGGTTTGCCATTAAAATCTCTCCAATATATAATATATAATTATTATCTGTTTATTATAATACAATATTCACAACAATTTTGCAAGTATTATCTACAACTATTAATGTGCATTTTTTTGTATATTTTCAATAAAAAAGTTTTTCAAAACCGATAAATCGAAAAACTTTTTGGCAAATAATACAAATTTAGAGTGTTTTTTAAAACAATAAACGCCTTTTGAAGTCAAAAGGCGTTCTTAATATAATTTAAAGAATATTTGATTTTTCCGTCATTTGTCTTACAAATATAAACCTCAGCCACATCAAAACGCGGTTGAAGCTCGCATAAGGTTTTAACAATGTAATCCTCAGCAGTACGCAGTATACGTTGCTGCTTATAGCTGTTTACTGCTTCGGCGGGAGATACAATGCTACCTTCTTTTCTGGTTTTAACCTCAACAAAGACAATATATTCATCCTTTTCGGCAATTATGTCAATTTCTCCGTGTCGGCACTGATAATTGCGTTTTATAATCGTATATCCTGATTTTCTGAGAAAGGAAGCAACCCTCGCTTCGCCGTTCTTGCCTGTAACACCTATGTTCATTTACTGTCACCTAATAGCTTTTTCAAAAACGACATACGGTGAATAGGGCAAGGACCGTATTTTAAAATAAGGTCGGTATGCTCTTTTGTGCCATAGCCCTTGTGTTTTTTGAAATTATATTGAGGATATTGTTTATCGTAGTCCATAAGCAAACGGTCACGCGTAACCTTGGCGAGAATTGACGCCGCCGCTATACTTGCTGATTTTGCATCACCTTTTACAACCGTTTCGCAAGGTACTGTAATTTCTTTCGGAACTCGGTTTCCGTCAATAAGCGCATAGTCGGGCTTAACACTTAATCCGTCAATACTGCGGTTCATTGCAAGAAAAGTGGCTTCTAAAATATTAAATTCTTCAATTTCTTCAAGACTGCCAAAGCAAATACAGTAGGCTAACGCCTTTTCACAGATAATATCGTATAACAGTTCTCTTTTTTTCTCACTGATTTTTTTGGAATCGTTAAGTCCTTCAATCACAGTGTCCTCGGGTAAAATAACTGCTGCCGCGCAAACAGGACCCGCAAGCGGTCCTCTGCCCGCCTCATCAACACCGCAAACAAGCTTATAGCCTTTAGAATAAGCGTTTTTCTCAATTTCGAAATCAGGCATTATTTTTCAACCCTTTCAAGAGAAATTAAACCGATTTTGCAGTTGCGGTATTCTTCAAGCAGCATATTTGCCGCTCTTTCAGTGTCGGTTTCGCCGCCGCGAATCACCATTCCGCGCTTTTTACCGATAAGACTCAGCAAATCATAGGAATCGAGTGTGAAATCAAGCTCGCCGTATCTTTTTTCTAAAAGTTCGGGATAACCCTCTGTTAAACATTCTAGCAAACGCATAGCGAGTAATTCTATATCTAAAATGCGGTCTTTAACAGCGCCCGTAAAAGCAAGATGCTCGCCAACGCTTTGGTCCTCAAACTTAGGCCATAAAACACCGGGTGTATCAAGAAGCTCCAACTGCTTATCAATAGTAAACCACTGATTACCGCGTGTTACACCTGGGCGGTTTTCAACCTTTGCTTTACTGCCACCTGAAATACGGTTAATGAAAGAAGACTTTCCAACGTTTGGGATACCCACAACCATAACTCTCAGTGGTTTGCCCACCATTCCTTTTTTAGCATAACTCTCCAATTTATCTGCTAAAACAGTCTTTACTGAAGTTTTAAAAGAATTAAGACCTTTTCCTGATTTGCAGTCAACCGCAATAGCAGTAATACCCTGTGATTTATAGTATTTTATCCATTCATCTGTAGCGGTACTATCCGCCATATCACACTTATTAAGAAGTATTATATGAGGCTTCGCTTCTATAAGCTCTTTGATTTCAGGGTTGCGGCTTGACATTGGAATTCTGGCGTCTACAACCTCTGCTACCGCATCAATAAGCGGTAAAATTTCCTTTATTTTGCGGCGGGTTTTTGCCATATGCCCCGGAAACCAGTTGATGTTTGTTGTATTTTGTCGATTATCCATTTTTATCACATATTTCTGTTAAAATATATTTTGATACAGTACAATTTTCCGGAAGAAACGGTCCTATTTCTTCATCTGCCAACATTCCGTTAACGTAACATTCGATGGCTTTAATCACTCCCGCATGCGTGACAATTAAAATGTTTTTATCCGAATATTTCTCTTTTAGTTTATCCATAAACTTATACACTCTATCGAAAAATATCTGAACATTTTCTGCTTTGGCATATTTTTTATTCTTATTATATGACCAAAACTCATTATAGTCGAAGGATGATTTAGTAGTCCCCTCGAATTCCCCGTAACATCTCTCTGTTAGCTCATCAGCTATAATAATTTTTAAATCTTTTTCATCACTGACTATTTCTGCGGTTTTTCTCGCTCTTTTCAGAGGAGAACAAAAAACCTTATCTATATGTATATTTTTAAGTTCCTTTTTTGTTATGTATGCTTGCTCAATACCCTTTTCATTTAACGGTATATCAGTAGAGCCTTGCATTTTTTTAAATACATTCCATTCGGTTTGACCGTGTCTTATTACATATAAATTCATATATTACCACCCAGCCGTATAATTCTTCACTCATTTATTATCAAGCCTTCCTGCACGCTCAAAGGGCAAGAGTCTGTATATGGCGTGACCTAAAACATAACGTTCATCTATGAGTCCCCCTTCGCCGATGCGTGAAAATCGGCTGTCAAGAGATTCCATTCGGTTATCGCCTAAAACAAAAATATAGCCTTCGGGAACATAAAGCGGGAATTTGACATCTGCACTGCTGACTGTTGGGGAGCTGATATACGGTTCTTCAAGCTCCTTACCGTCAACATAAACTTTTCCAAGGTCGAAATCTATATCAACAGTTTGACCTCCCACTGCTATTACTCGCTTAATGATAGGGGTGTTTGAGGGAGTCTGATCTTGCGCAGAGTTTTCAATGTTACGCGATATAACAACAATGTCGCCTTGCTTAGCAGTGTAATTGAGGTTTGAAATTATAATTTTTTCATTATTAAGTAAAGTGTTTTTCATTGAGTCTCCGTCAATCGTAGCAACACGGAAAACAAATGTAAAAATAACAACAACTGCAATGATGGCTACAACTAAAATTTCAAGCCATTCTATAGCTTCAAGTGTAGCAGTTTTTTTACTCACAACAGGTTGTTCAGTGATATTCTGGTTAATATCAGTGTCAACAGTGAAGCCGTCAGAAATTTCGTGTCGGCCTTTTGGAGTTTTGAATTTTTCAAATAAATTTCTCATAGATTAAACCTCTGAAAAAAATAAAGGAGACAGAATTTTGCTCCGTCTCCTTTCTGTCTTAGATGAGTTCTTTAACCTTAGCGGCTTTACCAACTCTGTCACGCAAGTAGTAGAGTTTTGCTCTGCGAACCTTACCCTTGCGAACAAGCTCAACCTTAGCAACACTCGGTGAGTGAATAGGGAATACACGCTCAACGCCAACGCCGTAGGAAACGCGGCGAACGGTGAAGGTTTCAGCAATACCGCTGTTGTTTTTAGCAATTACGGTGCCCTCAAAAACCTGAATACGTTCTTTTTCGCCTTCCTTAATTCTTACGTGTACCTTAACAGTGCTACCGATAAGAATTTCGGGAACATCGCTTTTGAGCATATCAGCTGTTAATTCCTTGATAATGTCCATCGTTTTTTCCTCCTTAATTTGTTACCAGATGTTCGTGTCTTTAAGGCAGAGGACCATCCGCTTCAATGTCGATTTTTTCGGCAATGAACCCACCCATAAGGATTGGGTGAAATCAAATGCTCGGATATTATATCACACCTTTACCGAAAAATCAAGTATTATTTTTAAATTAGATGGTATACGCCTTTTCTGTTTATCAGAAAGAATAAATTTGACAAATTGGATGTAATAATGTAATATATATTTGATTAGGTATTTAATACTTAATTGGGTATTTAATACTTAATTAATATATTATTTAGGAGATGGTTTTTGTGGACGACAGTCCGGCGGGGAGTATAATTCTCTTCGTGCTGCTAATGCTTTGCAGCGCTTATTTTTCGGGCACGGAAATTTCTTTTGCCAGTGTCAATCGAATTCACATGATGAGTAAGGCATCAAACGGTGAAAAAAGCGCCGAAAGAGTACTTAAGATACTCGATAATTTTGATGAAGCCTTATCGGTGTTGCTTATAGGTAACAATATTGTGAATATCTCAATAGCTACCATTGCTACCGTTATTTCAACTCAAATTTGGGGTGTGCAGGCGGTGACAGCGGCAACGGTAGTTACAACCGTTATTGTTTTTATTTTCGGCGAAATGTTGCCTAAATGCTTTGCACATTCCTGCAACGAGAAATTCGCCCAAACGGTGTCAGGCTCATTAATGGTTTTGATGAAGCTATTAAAACCGATTTCTATTGTGGTTACGGCTTTTTCAGGACTCATATCAAGGCCCTTTAAAAAGCACGCCGAAAATCAGGTTACGATGACCGAGGCCGAGCTGACAGATATTGTGGAAAACATATCGGTCGAGGACGGTTTTGATGAGGACACAGGCAAGCTTGTAAAATCTGCTTTGCGATTTTCTAATTCAAGAGCAGGAGATATAATGGTTGCGTGGGAAAATGTGGAAAAAATTTCCACTGCGTTAAAATCGCATCAAATACTTGAAATAGTAAAGGAATCGGTTCATTCTCGTATACCTGTAGTAGACCGAAAGGGCGAGCTTAAGGGAGTTTTACAAATAAGAAAATTCCTCAAAGCATACACTAAACAAAAAAATGTTATTCTTGCGAGTGTTTTAGATTATCCGTATTTCGTAGATTTTGAAGAGCCTATTGACGAGGTGCTTACTGAAATGAGCAACCACAGGCGCAATCTTGCGATTGTCAGAGGAACTGACGGTAAGGTCGCAGGCATTGTGACGGTTGAGGATATTTTTGAAGAGCTTGTCGGCGAAATCTATGATGAGGATGATGTGGGAGGTAGTAACGATGAATGATACCTTCCGTTATGTTGCTATTCTTTTGCTTGTGTTGGTAGCGGCTTTCTTTTCTTCTACCGAGATTGCCTATGCGAGTGTTAATTCTGCAAGGCTTAAATCAAAGCGTCAGCAGAAAGATAATCTTGCATTAGCGCTTGCGTCAAAAATAGTTGATGATTATGAAAATAAGCTAGGCGCTATTCTTGTAGGTAACAATCTTGCAAATTCTGCATCCTCTGCTATTGCCACCCTTATTGTTATGGATTTAGGGTTACCCGCATGGACGGCAACCGCAATTATGACAGTTGTTGTTTTAATCTTTGGTGAGGTCATACCCAAGGTTTTAGCAAAGCAAATGGCAGAGCAGTTTTGTTACATAACCGCAATACCGATTTATGCGCTTTCTATAGTTTTAAAGCCTATTACTTGGATTATGATGGGCATTATAAAGCTTGGCTCTTTGCTATGGAAAGACTCGGTTTCGGACAGGCACTCTATTTCGGAGGATGATTTTGAAAATATCATTGATATCGTTGAGGACGAGGGCGTTCTTGACGAGGAGCAGTGTGACCTATTGCAGAACGCACTTGAGTTTGACGAGGTTTTAGCATATGAAATCATTACTCCGCGTGTTGATATGGAAGCCATTGATATTAGAGACTCTTATGAAATTAACATAAAGAAGCTTGAAGAAGCAACATATACAAGGCTTCCCGTTTATGAGGATACGCCTGATAATATAATTGGTATTCTGCACTTAAATCGTTTTTATAAAGCATTCGTTTCTGGGGAAAGGGTTAACATAAGAGAGCTTTTGTTACCTGCAATCTATGTTCATAAAACAATGTCTATACCTGATGTTCTCGAAAAAATGAAAGAAACAAAAACCCATATGGTTGTAGTTCTTGATGAATACGGCGGAACAATGGGTATTCTTACAATGGAAGACATTATGGAGCAGTTAGTAGGCGAAATATTCGACGAGAGCGACGATGTTGAGCGCGAGTTCATTTGTCTTGATGATACTCACTATGAGGCTGACGGTGATATGCGTGTTTATGATTTCTTCGACGAATTTGATATTGATATTGAAGATGACGAAGAATTTGAAGGTGATACGGCAACGCTTGGCGGTTGGCTTACAACTATGCTTGACGGTGAAGCTAAACCTGATGAAGAATTTATCTTTGAAAATTTAAAGCTCACAGTCAAGAAGACCGACGGCAGACGTATTGAACGTATATCAGTAGAAATTATCGAGGCTTATGAAGCCGACGTTGATGAATAAATTAAACATCCATCTGATTTTCAGATGGATGTTTTTGCATATTAAGTCTCTAAAAAGTTGACATTTCTTCTGTGTTTTGGTATAATACAATGAATAATATTATGGGGTAGTATCGATTGCCAAAGCATTTAAAACCGAATCTGCCTAAAAGGGCGGTTTAAGGCATCGTTTGGCTACTTATCTGGAAGTGAAATAAATGATTAAGAGTATGACAGGCTTCGGCAGAGGAACGGCTAGTAACGAAAGTCTTAATGTGACAGTGGAAATCAAAGCTGTTAACCACAGATATTTTGAGTTTAGTGCCAGAATGCCGAGAGCCTACCAGTTTTTAGAGGAAAAGCTAAAGGTGCACTGTCAAAAAAGCATAAGTCGTGGCAAGGTGGAGCTTTCGGTTTTTGTTGAGGAGTTGACGGAAAACAGCACCGAGGTGGTTTTAAATCACACCTATGCAAAGGCATATATCAAGGCTCTTAAAAATCTGTCTAAGGAATATAAAATCAAGAACGATGTTAAGGTGTCAACCCTAGCAAGCAACCCTGAAATATTTAAGCTTCGCAAAAATGCACTACCCGACGAAGTGGTTGAGGAGGCTGTGATAAAAGCGCTTGACGAGGCGATAACAGCATTTATTGCTATGCGCGAAACCGAGGGTGAAAGGCTTAAGGCAGATATTCTATCAAGAGCTCAGACGATACTCGGCAAGGTAAGCTTAGTTGAAGAACGCTCACCCGAAACGGTTAAGGCTTACAGAGAAAGACTTGAACAAAAGGTCAGAGAGCTGCTTGAAAATGCACAGGTTGATGAGCAACGCCTTATAACAGAAACCGCGATTTTTGCAGATAAGGTTGCGGTGGACGAGGAAACAGTAAGACTCAGAAGTCATATTAAGCAGTTAGAGTCATTGCTTGAAAGCGCTGAGCCAATCGGCAAAAAGCTTGATTTCATTGTTCAGGAAATGAACAGAGAAACCAACACAATCGGCTCTAAAGCGCAGGATGTGGAAATAGCACATATTGTTGTGGATATTAAATCCGAAATTGAAAAAATAAGAGAACAGATTCAGAATGTAGAGTGATAAAAATGAAATTAGTAAACATTGGTTTCGGTAATATGGTGTCCGCCAACAGAATGGTGGCTATTGTAAGCCCTGAATCAGCACCGATAAAGCGTATCATTCAGGATTCAAAGGAAAGAGGAACGCTGATTGATGCTACTCACGGCAGAAGAACGAGAGCGGTTATTATTACGGACAGCGACCATATAATTCTCACCTATTTGCAGGCAGAAACCCTTGCAAACAGAATCGCCGAAGAAAACAGCACCTATGGAGAGGACGAAGAAGATGAATAAGGGTTTGGTTTTCATAGTTTCGGGGCCATCTGGCTCGGGTAAGGATACTGTGCTTTGCGAGCTTTTTAAGAAACGTCCCGAAATTAAGTTTTCAATTTCCTCAACAACACGAGGTATGCGTGAAAATGAAAAGGAAGGCGAAAAGTATAACTTCATTTCCCGCGAGAAGTTTGAGGAAATGATAAAAAACGGGCAGTTGCTTGAATACAATCAGTTTATAGGAAATTACTACGGCACTCCTAAAATGCCTGTTATAAATGCCACTCAAAACGGAGAGGACATCATAATTGAGGTTGATGTGAACGGTGCCAAACAAATAAGAGAAAAATTGCCTGACGCTGTCAGCATATTTATAATGCCGCCGTCTTTCGAAGAATTAGAAAAAAGACTCTCGGACCGAGGCACTGAAGCTAAAGAGATTATAAATAAAAGGCTTGAAAGTGCGCTCGAAGAAATCAAACGAGCTGCAGAATACGGATATATTGTTGTGAATGATGATTTATCGGTAGCTGTTGACGATATAATTTCTATTATAGAAAGTAATCATTTAAAATTAGAATCACAAAAACATATTATTAATGAGGTGCTTAAAAATGTTAAATCCTAATATTGGAAAACTTATCACAAACACAGAGAACAGATATCGTCTTGTAATCGATATTGCACATACTGCTCGTGAAATTTCTGCAAAGGCAGAGGAAAAGGGCGAAATCATTATCGAAAAGCCTGTAAGCATTGCTATTGATAAATTAGCTTCT
>CAYQFD010000052.1:0-8846 GCA_964416795.1 uncultured Ruminococcus sp.
CAGGTGCCGACCTTAATATTACCTACAATCAGGATGTCCTGACCTATGTATCAGGTGCTGACAATGGCGGAGCTGGCGTTTTAAAAATTGTTGATATGACCTTAGAGGAAGCAACAAGTAAGTCCTATTCGATAACATTCAAGGCAGCAAAAGCGGGTTCGGCTCAAATATCTGTTTCAGGCGCTGTGAGTGACGGTATTCCTGCAACCGATGTATCTGTCGGAGCTTCTGCAACACTTAATGTTATAAATAAAGAGCTTTCTTCTAACGCAAATCTTAAATCCTTGCGTTTAGGTGCAGGACAGCTTTCACCGTCTTTTTCACCCGATGTTACTACTTACAATGTTTTAATTCCAAATTCTGCAACAAAATGCCTTGTATACGCTACTACTGCCGATGCAAATGCTACTCTTGAGGTTGAGGGTAGCTCTACTATGCAAGTTGGTGCGAATAAGCGTGTTGTAATAGTTACCGCACCCGACGGCACACAAAAATCCTATACATTAAATATCACGCGTAGCGACCAACCCGATGCGGATACTTCTTCAACAACTTCTCTTGATTCTTCTACTTCTTCGCTTGGTACCTCTCTTGACGGAGCTCAGTACAATATTGCAACAGATATTTCGAGTGTAAAGCTATTTAACGGCTTTAAAGCTTCAACTGCGCTTTACAACGGCATTGATGTTGCTGTTTCTACCGATTCTGAGGGAATTTATAAAATCTATTATCTAAAATCTCCTGACAGTGAAGAGTTAATTCCCTGTATACTTGATAATGAGAATAATACATTTGTAAGGCTTAAATATGTTACACAAGGCGAGAATACTTATATATTTGAGGATTTCCCTGAAGACAAGCTTGTGCCCGATGATTACTATACTGTAACAGCTAAAATTTTTGATTATAATCTTAAATGCTATGCGGATTCCAATACAAAGCTTGCTGATTTCTATTATGTATATTGCTTCAGTAACGACCGCTTCGGTGTTTACAGATATGACAGCAGAGAAAATACTTTGCAACGCTTCCCAGAGCTTGTTTTAGCAGATGCGGGGGATAGCGATACATCTGATTCGGGTAACGATATAATTTCTCGCTTTATGTCTTTAAAGGCCAATGCTAAAATAATGGTTGTTTGTCTTATAGTTGCGATAATAATTGCGATAGTGCTTATCGTATTGCTTATAATCAAGCTATTTAACCGAAATAATGATATCGGTTTTGATGATGATTTAGAGGACGATTTTGAATCGGTTTCTTTCGACGACGATTATTTAATAGATGTCGAAGAACAGGAAAATGAAGATAATTAAACAAAAAATTACAGACCGTACGGTCTGTAATTTTCTTTTTATGCATATAATTTTAACGGTGATATAATTTTGGATACTATAGAAATTGTTTTAATTGCCGTTTTAGCGGTTTTTTATTTAATAACGATATTTATTTCGCTTTTAAGCCGAAAACCTTTTAGAACGCTGTTACTGAACACATTAATTGGAATTGCGGCGCTTATAATTCTGAATTTGACTTCCAAATGGACAAATTCATACCTACCGATAAATATTTTCACAGTTACAGGCTGTGGATTGTTTGGAATTCCTGCTTTAATTTGTTTCTTAGTTCTTAAAATACTATTTATATAGATTAAATGACATAACCGCCGTTTATGCCGAATACCTGACCTGTTATGTAGTCAGCTTTATCAGAGGCTAAAAATTCAATTGCTGCAGCAATTTCATCGGCGCTACCCATTCTTCCGAGAGGAATTGATGCCACAAAATCATTTAATTCCTCAACAGAAAAATTAGAGTTCATGCTTGTTTCTATTAAACCCGGGGCGATGGCATTTACTGTAATATTACTTGGCGCTAATTCCTTCGCAAGTGCTTTTGTAAGACCAATTACACCTGCCTTAGCCGCAGAATAAGCAACCTCGCAGGAAGCACCAACCTGTCCCCACATTGAAGAAATATTGATAATTTTTCCCGACTGCTTGCTAACCATAGAGGGAATAACACTTTTACAGCAGTTGAAAACACCTTTCAGATTAACGTCCATAATTCTGTCAAAATCAATTTCATCGGTTTCGGTGATTAGCGCCTGATGCGCAATTCCCGCATTGTTAACCAGAATGTCAAGACTGCCGAATTTGTAAAGTGTTTCCTTAACCATAAGCTCAACCTCAAGTCTGTTGGCAACATTAGCCTTTTGTGTAATAACAGAATAACCGTTGGATGCTAAGGAACGGCAGAGTAGGGAAGCAGATTCATAGGAATCGTTGTAGTTAATAACAACATTATAACCCTTTTGCGCAAAAAGAATTGCAGTTGCGGCTCCTATACCTTTAGAAGAGCCGGTAATTAAAACAGTCTTACTCATTTAAAAACTCCTTAAATCAATAATGTATCGAATGTATTATAACACATATATCAAAAAAATTAAAGATGTTTTTACAATAAATTGTATTGTTTTTAAACCAACTTCAATACATATTGTGTGGTTGACATAAACAGTCGACATAATATTTATTTTTGAAAAATTAAAGGTTGACATAACCTGAAAAATGTAGTATAAATAATAAGTAAACTTATTTTATATCCTTTGGTTGCGTATTGGCTTCTTGAATTTTGCTGGGAGCTGATTTTTTTCGCTCTCTTGGTCTGGTTTACATAAAATACGTTTCACCAATATTTTGTGTTTGGTTTCCAACATTTAACTAAATGCGGTGGTAATATCTTGTCCTTTATTTGCATATCATTTCTTTAGTAGGGAGTGGTAACTTATGCAAAAAGGAAAAGTTTTAAATTTAAAATATTTTAACAACATAATAGGGTTTACATTGAAAAATAAAATTCTTATTCTTTTAACTCTATTTTTTGTATTTGGCCTGTTCTTTGGAGTACTTTCTTTTGGTAGATATGAGCTTGTAACTGAATACATACAAATTTATCTTGAAGATTTTATAACCGACAGAACAAAATCACAGTATTTTAAAATATTTTTTGATTCCTTGTTTAGTTCCCTCATATATATATTTATATCGTTTTGTTTCGGCACTTCGATGTTCGGTACTGTTCTTATAATGCCGCTGATTGCTTTCCGTGCTTACTGCTACGGCTCATTTATGGCTTTTCTATATACCCAATATTCAATAAAGGGAATAGCTTTTAATGCGGTTATGGTTCTTCCATCTTCAATATTTTTCATAGTCGCTCTGTTACTTAGTAGTTGTGAATCAATAAAATTTTCTCTTTTATTAGCTAACCAAACTTTTATAGCTAGCGAATACAAAAATTTATCCTTGTGCTTTAAAAATTATTGCTTAAAACATATAGTGATTATCGTTCTTGTGATTGTTTCAGCATTAGTTGATACATTAATATCTACAAATTTTTTGAGAACATTTAATTTATTTTAATAGGAAAGGGGTGCAATATTTTGAAGGATTATATCATTGAATTCACAGACTTTTTAAAATCACAAAAAAAAGCTTCTGTTAATACAGTTGAATCCTATTTGAGAGATATTAATCAATTTGTTACATATTGCACTTCTTCAAATATTTCTGACACTGCATGCGTTGAGTTATCACATTTAAATTCTTACATAGATTATTTAACTGCGCTTGGCAAATCGGATGCTACAAAGTCGAGAATTATTGCTTCATTGCGTTGCTATTATAGGTTTTTGCGCAATGAAAAGATTGTAAGCTTAAACCCTGTTGATAGCATTAAGATCAAAAAAACAGAAAGAAAGCTACCCGATATTCTTGATACTAATGAGATAATTCTTTTGCTTTCACAGCCTGATACGAGTGATTATAAGGGCATTAGGGACAAGGCTATGCTCGAACTGTTGTATGCAACCGGTTTAAAGGTTTCTGAGCTTATCGAGCTAAAGGTTTCTGATATTAACCTACAGGTTGGTATAGTTCATTTACACAGTGATAAAAAAGAGCGTATAATTCCGCTTTATCCTGCAGCTGTTAAAACCTTGGCTAACTACCTTGTGAACGTAAGACCTGCCATTGTTCTTGACGAAGAAGAGGACAGGCTATTTACTAATATGACAGGTATTCATATGTCAAGACAGGGCTTTTGGAAAATCATTAAACATTATGCGGCAACAGCAGGTATTAAAAAAGATATTACTCCGCACACATTAAGACATTCGTTTGCAGCACATCTGCTTGAAAACGGCGCTAAGCTTTCTGATATTAAGGATATGTTGGGACATAGTGATATCTCATCAACACAAATTTACGCACAGCTTATGAAAAATAAATACACCGCAAGCTATGCGAAATTTCATCCGCTTGCAAAATAACACCGATAGCGAATCTATCGGTGTTATTTTTTTATAATATATAAAAACAAGTTAGATGTAATCAATAAACTAGACTAATTACTGGAGCAGTAATTGATGCAGAAGCGAGAAAACAGCTTTGCAGCGTCGGTTTGTGTGCGGTTTGCTGACCACAAAAGTGAGGTATTGGCTCGATACACTGTATCCGTAATAGGAATACAGACACAGTTGGGGTAGAACCTCATATTAAACTGCGCAGTATGGGTAGGCTGCAAGAAGACACCAAGGTTACGCCCGAGTGCCAAACCCATCGCATCAGGTGTGTTGCCTTCATATATGACCGATGGCTCGGCACCTAGTTTATCAAATAGATGTTCCAGCATAAGTCGCCCAGGTTGTCCCTTAGCATAGGCGATCATCGGTAATGTAACGAGTTCCCTCATTGTTACTGACTCGCAAGTGGCAAGCGGGTGCTCTTTGTTAACGATTGCGACGATGGACTGTCCTTCGCGCAGGGGGATACTATACAAATCGGGTCGGTCCAGACAGTTGGTAGAACCGATGGCGAAATCGAAGGTTTTTTCAAGGTCAACCGCCTTGCAGGCATCAGGCTCAAGATAACTGCGGTGCAGACGTATCTCAGGGTGCTGTTGCAAAAATTCGCTGATAAGGTGCGATGCGAACACTTGTGTCATATCTGCTATGGCGAGCTCTGTGTTTTCTTCTTGTTTCATTTGTCTCAGCATTTCACTACCGCGTCGGGTGAGAGAAACCACTGTTTCGGCGTAGGGTAGGTAGGCTTTACCGTAGGTGTTAAGTACAAGATTGCGGCCAACACGGTCAAACAGTGTTGTGCCTAACTGCTGTTCTAAGCGCTTGAGCGCGTTGCTCAGTGCGGGCGGTGAAATATTCAACTGCTTTGCCGCCTGAGTTAAATTGCCGGTTTGCGCCACCGTTACAAAGTATAACAAAGGGTAGATTTCCATAATAATAACAATTCCTTTCACTGTCACAGAATTTATGTCCAGATTCTATCGTTTTCTATTATCACCATTATACCACAAAACATTAACTTTTGGTTAATGTTTTTTATAAAATTTGAAATTGTTTTTATGATTATTGCACTTTATACTGAATTTAGATATTAAAGGAGGTATAGAGATGAAAGAAATCCCTGAAGTATTACGAGTAAACCCCGACGGTGTGTGCCGTCTCTGCACAGAGATCTTCTGTGCTGCGGGCTATCCGCGTGAAAACGCAGAGTTTATTGCGAATAGTCTGGTATTTGCGGATATCAGAGGTGTTTCTTCGCACGGTGTAGCGCGTATCAAGAGTTATATGGAACGTGCTCAGAAGGAGCATTGGAACGCCGATCCGCAGATAACCTATCAGCAGAAGGGCGCTATCTGTATTGTCGACGGTGATGACGGTTTCGGTTCAATCGTGGGTACGCGTGCGATGAAAAAAGCAATTGAAATCGCCAAGGAGCACGGTATTGGTTTCTGTTCAGTGCGTCGCAGTGCCCACTACGGTATGGCATCATACTATCCTATCTTAGCCGCAAAAGAGGGTATGATCGGTTTTAGTTGCACCAACGGTGTGCCAAATTTAGCACATTTCGGTTCACGTGAGGGTATGTTAGGTACCAATCCATTTTCAATGGCGGTACCTATGCAGGATGAAGAACCTATGGTTCTTGATGTTGCGTGTTCTGTTACCGCGCGCGGTAACATTTCTAACTGCAAACGCGAGGGAAAGGATATACCGCTTGGTTGGGCAATTGATGCCGACGGTAATCCAACAACCGATGCGGCAAAAGCGTTAGTTGGCGCGGTGTTGCCATTTGCAGGGCATAAAGGTTCGGGTATTGCAATTATGGTTGACGTGCTGTGCGGAATTTTGAATCAAGGTGTAACCAGCAAACACGTGCGCGAGGACAAAAGCATAGGACCTCAGGTTGGACATACAATGATAGCTATTGACATTTCTGCTTTTGAAGATCCTGCTGCATTTGATGAGCGTATCAAGAAATTCGCACGCGAACTTCGTGAGGCAGATAAAGCCGCAAATGTTGATAAGATTTATGTTCCCGGCGAGCTTGAAGCAGAGCGTGCAGTGTATAACCGCATTCACGGTATCAAGATGGGACGTGGCGCATTTACTGAGTTGTGCGAGGCTTGCAAGGAGTACGGTGTAAGGACCGACCCATATCAATATATTATGGAGGATTAAATTATGAAGCTTGGATTTATCGGTTACGGTGAAGCCGCCAAGGCAATTTCTGGTGGTTTGAAAGAAGAAGGTCTACAAGAACAATACGGTTGGGATATCCGTTGGCAGATAAGCGAAGGTGAAACGCCTGCCGCTACCCGTGTTGAATCGTTGGAAGAGCTGTTTGGTACTTGCGATGTTGTGGTTTGTCTAACACCTGCTTCCGCTTCGATTGCGGTGGCACAGCAGTGCAAAGAATATATGACTAAGGAGCACATTTACGTTGATGCTTCGTCTTCGTCACCTAAGGTGATGGAGACTGTATGGGATATTATTAAGGACACCGGTGTCCAGTTTGCTGACGGTGCGCTTTTGGATACGGTTCCAAAGTACCGTCATAAGACACCGTTGGTGCTCGCAGGTAATGGTGCACAGGCGGCATACGATGCGCTGGTTGCCTACGGTATGCAGGCTGAAGTAGTAGGTACAGAGCCGGGTAGTGCGTGTGCCATTAAGATGTTGCGCAGTGTATATACCAAAGCGCATTTGGCATGCGCATTTGAGATGTTGGAAGCTGCTGTGCATTACGGTGTCGAGGATTACATAATGGCATCACTTGCAAAAACGATGGACGAAAAAGATTTCGTGTCTGGTATGAGCGGACGCACCTGCGGCGGCGTTATTCACGCCGCACGCCGTTCCGAAGAATTGGCAATGGCGGCTGAGATGATGGAAGAATCAGGTCTTTCTGCTGGTGTTGCCAAGGCGGGTGCAGAAAAGCTTCGTGAGATCGGCGAGCTAAATTTGAAAGAGAAGCTTGGTGCTTATCGTCCAAAAACATGGAAAGAGGCTATGCATTGTGTAAAGCAGGCCAAGGAGGAGAATAAATGAATATCACCGATACCTTTGTCGAGACCCTCTACACCTTAAAATCTCGCGCATTGCCCGATGAGGTCGTGAGAGAGGCGCGCTTGTGTCTGATGGACGAGATTGCCAATATGGTCGCGGGCTCGGTGATACAGGGAGAAAAACTCAGACGGTATTTGGACGCATTCAGCGGTGATGATGCCACTGTTGTGGGTCTTGGACGCCGCGCGTCACTGCAAAATGCTGCGCTTAGCAACGCAATGAGCGGTCATGCGTATGATTTTGACGATGGACATCGTTATTCTACCGTTCATCTCGGCTCAGCAGTCATTCCGCCTGTACTTGCAGTAGCAGAAAAAGAAGGACTGTCGATGGAGGATGTCATTAGAGGAATCGTTATTGGATATGAAACAGGTATTCGTTTGGGCCGTTGCATCCAGCCCAGTCACCGCAATCGTGGATTTCATTCCTCAGGAACCGCAGGGGCGGTCGCCGCTGCGATGGGTGTCGCCGCCGCACTTGATTTCGATAAGGAGCAATTTAAGGCGACACTTGCCGCTGCTTGTTCGTCAGCTGGCGGTATCAATGAGATGATGGAAAATGTCTCAACAATGAAGCCTTTTAACCTAGGTCGTGCCGCTCACGACGGTATAACTGCCGCGTATATTGCTGCCGCAGGTTTCCAAGGTCCGTACGATCCGATGTTAGGTAAATTCGGATTCTTGCGTACCGCGTGCGATGTGTACGATGCGTCAGTGTTATCCCTTGAAACAGATGACGGTTACAACATCTGCGGTGGATATCACAAGCCGTATGCCAGTTGCCGACATACCCATAGTGCCGTATATGCCACAGTGCGTGCAGTTGCCGATAATAATCTGCAGTTAAAAGATATTACCGAAATTGAAGTACAGATGTACGGACAGGGTGTCAACGGACATGATCACATTGAAATTCCAGGTGTTGTAGCAGGGAAGATGTCAACACCATTCTGTATAGGGCTAGCGCTTATGACGGGGAAGATAGGGATTGATTCGTTTGTCGATGAGAACATTAACGATCCTGATATTCTGCGTTTGACCAAACTTGTTACTGTTAAGGCTGATGAGGAGATGACGTCTTGGGTACCTCATAAACGTGCAGCACGCTCAATCGTTACCACAGCCAATGGTGAATCGTATACCTATCAGGCAGATTATGCGCCGGGTGAACCCGAATTGCCTATGACACAAGCAGATTTTGAAAAGAAGCTCACAGAATTGTGGTCCGCAAGTGGTAAAACAAAGAAACAGATTGAGACGATTATTGAAATGATTATGCATCATAACGGCACCATTACAGAGCTTATGCAACAGTTGGTATAAGAAAAAACACTCGAACCTATATTGTTCGAGTGTTTTCTATAGTGAAAACCCATAATTAACTATTCAATAAGAATCGTAAATTATAGGAAAGAA
>CAYQFD010000053.1:0-3477 GCA_964416795.1 uncultured Ruminococcus sp.
AGCACGGGCGATGTGGAAATACCAAAAGACTTTAAATTCGAAAGCATTGATGTTTCAGAAAGCACAGGTAATGTGACGAACTATGCTTCCGCTTCGGAAGTTATAAAAATAAAGACCAGTACCGGAAGCATCAGTGTCGAAAACATATCTACAGGAGCCCTTGACCTTACGGTTTCCACGGGCAAGGTAACTGTTTCGGGCGTGACTTGCGAGGGAGAGGTTACGGTCGGTGTATCAACAGGCAAAGCAAAGCTTACCGATACTCAGTGCAAAAGCGTTATATCAAGCGGAAGCACAGGCGATATTCTTTTGAATAATGTTATTGCTACAGAAAAGTTTTCTATCGAAAGAAGTACAGGCGATGTGAAATTTAATAGTTGTGATGCTGCCGAGATATATGTAAAAACAGATACGGGCGACGTGAACGGAACACTACTTTCGGATAAGGTATTTATAACTGAGACAGACACGGGTAGCATAAACGTTCCAAATTCAATTACGGGAGGCAGGTGTGAGATCGCCACCGATACGGGAGATATAAAAATTGATGTAATCTCTTGAGTTCCTGTTTTAAGCACTGACTACACTTTATTTTAAGAGATGCTCTGCTTTTTTCGGCGGAGAATCTTTTTCTAAGTCGAAGTGACTTTGTTCGATGAATTTTTAAAAAAGTGTTGTAATTAATTAAAAGTTGTGTTAAAATAACTGTAAATTATATTAAAATTAGGAGTTGGTTCGTTCATGGATGACAGTCCGGCGGGTTATTTGATTTCAATTTTTGTTTTATTGCTATTGGCAGCTTATTTTGCCGGGGCAGAGATTGCCTTGGCATCAGTTAACAGAATTCGGTTGACAAATCGTGCGGAGGACGGCGATAAGCGTGCTAAACGGGTGCTCTACATTCTGGAACACTTTGATAAGGCGCTTACTACTTTGCTAATTGGTACAAATGTCACTCACGCAGGTGTTGCTACCCTTTCTACCGTATTTACATATACCTTGTTTGATAGTATCGATTCGATGCCCGACTATGCGGTAACCATTTCGACTATTATTTCAACGGTTGTAGTATTTCTAATTGGTGAGATGATTCCGAAAGCCTTTGCTAAGGCCTGCAATGAAAAGTTCGCAATCGCCGTCTCAGGCTCTTTGGTGTTCTTGATGAAGGTTTTGACCCCCATCAGCTTCTTCTTTTCCAGCATTAGTGAGTTGGCAAGCCGTCCCTTTAAAAAGAAGGCGGAGGAAACCCCCACTGTGACCGAGGATGAGCTTTACGATATTATTGAAACCTTTGTTGAGGAAAATGATATTGATGAAGATACGGAAGAATTGGTGCAAAATGCCATAGAATTTTCTGAACGGACTGCCAAGGCCGTTATGACACCCTGGAAAGACGTCCTGTATATACACGAAAACGATAGTAATGAACAGGTTCTGGAACAGATACGTAACAGCTCCTATTCTCGTTTGCCTGTGGTGAATGATGAAGGTTGGGTAGTGGGTACCTTGAGTATCCGTACCTTTTTGAAATGTCATTACAAAAAAGAAAACTTTAATGTGCGCCAGATTATGACCAGTGCCGCTATGATAAATGATTCTACTCCGGTGGACGATCTGTTGAGCACCCTTTCCGCTAACCGTACGCATATCGCCTATGTACAGTCTGCAGGTAAGATTCTTGGAATTATTACTGTGGAGGATATTTTAGAGGAGCTAGTGGGCGAGATCTACGACGAAAAAGAAGGGGGATCTGTCAATGCTTAATGTGATCATTATTATTGTTTGTCTGATCTTCTCAGCCTTTTTCTCCTCTTCGGAGATCGCTTTTGCCTCTGCCAACAAGGTTCGACTGAAAAGGGCGGCTGAAGAAAAGGGAACCACTGCTTCTAAACTGGCATATAAGATTTATAATAATTACGAAAGCGCCTTGGCTACCATTCTAATTGGCAATAATTTGGTGAACATTGCCTCAGAATCGGTGGCAACGGTAATCGTTATCAGTCTTTTAGGCTCATCTAAGGCTTGGGTTTCTACCATCGCGATGACCGTTATAGTATTAATATGTGGCGAGATTGTGCCCAAGGTAGTAGTGAAGACAATGCCCGATACCTTCTCAACCCTCTTTGCCATTCCGCTTTACGCTTTGATGATTATTACCAAGCCCATTGTTATTATTGTGGATTGGATAATTATGCTTCTTGCTCCCCTTTGGAAAGGCTTAGTGGACACCTCACCTATCAGTGAAGAAGAATTAGAAACTATTTTGGATACCGTTGAGGATGAGGGTATTATTGATGAAGAAAAATGCGAGCTTTTGCAAAGCGCATTTGATTTTGACGAAGTGCAGGCTTATGAGATTATAACACCTAGGGTGGATATGCTTGCCATCGATGCGGAAAGTGACCGCGAAGAGATGCTTCAGCTAATTATGGATTCAGCATATACCCGTATTCCTGTATACCGAGATACTATTGATAATATTATCGGTATTCTGCACGTGAATTTGGTGATGCGAGCACTCACAGAAGATCCAAATGCTGATATTCTGGGCTCGCTTATGGAACCGGTTTTTGTACATAAAACTATGCCTCTTGATGATGTGCTTACAACAATGCGCGTAAAACACAACCACATAGTGATTGTTACAGACGAATACGGCGGCGTAATGGGTATGCTCACAATGGAGGATGTTATGGAGCAGCTTGTGGGCGACATCTGGGATGAAAATGATGAAATTGAGCCTGAGGTTGTGGAGAATTCTGACGGAACATTGGAAATTGACGGAGATATGCGAATTGAAGATTTCTTTGATGAAGTGGAATTTGACGACCGAAATTTTGACAACGATAATGCCACTGTCGGCGGATTTGTCGTAGAACAACTGGGACATTATGCAGAGCGCGGTGACAAGGTGGATTACGAAAACCTTTCATTCACTGTTACGGAGGTTGACAACCGCCGTATCGAACGCTTGAAGGTGGAAGTTCTTCCAGAGGACGAAGAAACCGAGAGTGAATAACCTCTTTTTTGAGGACAGTAAAAAAGATGTGTAGAAAAAATCTACACATCTTTTCTTCTTATTCAATATTAAAATTTATGGAACTGGTCTACATCTAACACGAAAATAGTTGCTCCGCCGACAACCACTTCAATTGGCATCCCTATATTCGTTGAGGAATCGGTAGGTGCTATGTATTGCTTGCGGCTGTGTGATTTTGATTTGATAATCTCGATTACTTCGTTAACCTTTTCGTCTTCAACACCAATTAAAAATGTTCGGTTACCGTTGCGCAAGAAACCGCCTGTGGTGGAAAGCTTTGTGACACCGAATTCGTGCTTTGAAAGCTCATTAAGAACCTTGTTGCTGTCATTATAATTTACAATTGCCATTATTAATTTCACAAAATCACTCTTTTCTATATGAATTCTATTTAAATTATAGCACAAATTAAACATAAGGTCAACTATAATAGTTAT
>CAYQFD010000053.1:3577-8826 GCA_964416795.1 uncultured Ruminococcus sp.
TATAATAGTTATTATTACTTGAATATTTGTTGTGATAATAGTATAATTAGTTTGGTAAAATAAGGTAGTTAGGATAAGCTTATGTTAAAAAAATATAAAAGTGCTTTTTTCACACCGATTATAGTTTTAGCTGTTTTTGCGCTTTTTTTCGCATTAAACGGATTTTTCCCTTTTGGCAGGTCAAGTGTTTCGTGGTGTGATATGACACAGCAGGTAATACCCTTGTTGTGTGATTTTAAGGATATATTACTCGGTAAAGAGGGTTTTTTTCTTAGCCTCCAGAATTCCGGCGGAATGAATTTCTTTGGAGTCTTCTTTTTCTTTTTGGCATCTCCCTTTTCGTTTTTGGTAGTATTTGTAGAAAAAGCTGACATACCGCTTCTTATGAATATAATATTTGTTCTAAAGCTATGTGTTTGCGCGTTGAGCTCGGCGGTGTATTTCGAAAAACGTTTTGAAAGACTCGCGCTACCGTTTAAAATAATACTGTCGCTTAGTTATGCTTTTTGCGGATATGCTATGATGTTCTATCAGAATATAATATGGCTTGATATAATGTACCTTTTCCCGATTTTAATGCTTGGTATTCATTCTCTTACAGAAAAGGGGAAGCCTTGGCTTTTAATATTCTCTTTAACCGCTACGGTGATTGTGAATTTCTATATAAGCTATATGGTAATTCTGTTTGTACTTTTATATTTTGGAATTTATGCTTTTTATTTCAAAGCTCGGGATTATATGCTTTATGTAAAGCTTGGAATTTCTGTCTTAATAGCCATGGCATCGAGTGCTGTTGTGTGGCTACCGAGCTTCGTTCAGTATTCCTCTTCGGGCAGAAAAAGCAATATTTTAGATGGGCTTATGTATTGTGATTTTCTTACCGAAACCGAAACCTGTATCCCTGTTTTACTGGCGACTTCTGTTATATTTGCCTGTCTTATTGTGCTTTTGCCAAGCCTTGAGGGTAGGTCAAGAGATATTAAAATGTCAGTATTTATATTCCTTGCTATGTGTGTGCCGATTTTTATAGAGCCTATTAACCGTATGTGGCACACAGGAAACTATATGTCATTTCCTGTAAGATACGGATTTATAACAATTTTTTCGGGACTTATTGTATGCGCCCAGCTTTTAAGCTCTTTTGAATGTGAAAAAGGGAAAAATACAGCAAATGTATTTGCGGTGATATTAGGACTGTTGTCAGGTATTTTTGTTATCTGGTACACATGGGAGCATTTGGAAACCATTTCGCGTTATGCACAGACTCTATGGGGAAACCGCGAGTCTTACCATCAAATAATAGTACTGTTTTTAAGCTTTGTTTTTGCGGGAGCGGTTCTAATTCTGCTTGCTAAGAATAAGCTTGTTTCCAAGAAGATTTTGTCAGTAGTGCTCTTGGTAATCGTTATTTGCGAAAGCTATTCCTCACTTATGATTTATGTGACACCTTCTAAGGACAGTCTTGATATGGAGGAATATTCTGCTTTTTGTGAGTTAGAGGATGAGATAAACGATGACAGTTTTTACAGGGTTAATATGTCTGAAAAGCTGATTGACGCTAATATGACAGGCGCCATAGGCTATAACAGCTTAGGACATTACACCTCGCTTACAGACAGTAGCTATATGGATGCTATAAAAATTCTTGGCTACAGCGGTTATTGGATGGAAATCGGTAACTGGAACGGCAATGTAATAAGCGATGCCTTAATGGCGGTTAAGTACAGGATTAACGAAACAAAACTCGGTTTTGAAATTAATGAAAATCCATTGTCATTGGGGCTTATAGTACCGTCTGACTGTGAATTGCCCGAAGAATTAGAAAGAACAGACCGCGCAATAGTTGCAGGCGATATTTTTATGAATATGTTTTCATTAAAGGAAAGTCCTGTAACACGATATCAAATAACCGATTTAAGTGACTGTGAGTATTCGCAAAGCGCGGGTAACCATATTCTGACAGAGCGGGGCAGTAATAATTATATTGTTTACGATATATCTGTAAAGGGTAAGCAAACTCTTTATTTCGATTGCTTTAACGGTGGCTCTAACAGCCTTGATGAGCCTATAAACAATGCATTTTCGGTGTATGTTAACGGCAAAGCTATATCACAGTCCTATCCGTCGCAGAATAAAAACGGTATGCTTGAGCTTGGCACCTTTAATGATGAATCGGTAACTGTGCTTCTACAGCTTAATAAAAGCGTAAGCTGTTATTCTTACGGCGTTTTTGGATTTAATATTAATGAAATTAAACAGGCGGTTAACGAATTTGAGCAAGCCAAGGTAAGTGCTCACGGCAGCAGTATTAAAACAGAAATTCCAAGTAACTACGAGGGTGAAGTTTTTATATCACTGCCATATAATGAGGGCTACAGGGTCACCTTAAACGGTAGGGAGATAGCTTATAAGCGCTGTCTTACAGGCTTTATGAGTGTTAATGTATCTAAGGGCGGTGAGCTTCAGATTTCTTTTATTTCGCCTAGATTTATTTTCGGTTTAGTAATATCCGCTTTGGGAATAGTAGCATTAGCACTGTTATATGTTTTTAGAAAGCATTTTGAGAATATACCGCTTATTCTCAAAAAATCGGTATTTGTTTTGTTTGTAGCAGTGTTTGCTGCATTTTTAATAGTTATTTATATAATGCCAGTTGTGGCGAATTTGGTATCTTAGTGTGACAGGACTCGAACCTGCCTAAAATGGCATAATTTCGGCACTTTTCGGTTTGTCATCGTCCGTAGGCTTTCGGATTCACGAATATTTTAACAATGCAAAGACGAAAATCTCACCTCTAAAATCAGGTTCGGATTATTCGTGTTTGCTTAAAGGAGTTTTTGAAATGTTAATTGATTTTCATACGCACTGTTTCCCTGATAAAATAGCCGAAAGGGCAGTGGAAAAGCTGTCATTTTTATCGGGAGGACTTGAGCATCATACCGACGGTACGGCAAGCGGGCTTAAAAATTCAATGAGTAAAGCCGATGTCGATATATCGGTTGTGCTTAATATCGCAACTAATGAGCATCAGCAAAAAAGCGTTAACGATTTCGCTAAAACGCTTGATAATGACAGTCGTATTGTGGCTTTCGGTTCGGTTTTCCCGTTTGCAAAGGACGCATTTGAACAGCTCGAATATATAAAAGAGTTAGGACTTAAGGGTGTAAAGCTGCATCCTGATTATCAGGGATTTTTCGTTGATGACGAAAAAATGAAACCTATTTACAAGAAAATTTCTGAATTAGGACTTATAACTGTTTTCCATGCGGGTAAGGATTATGGATTTGCCCCGCCTTACGGCGCTACGCCTGAGCGTATGGCAAGGGCACTAGGGTGGTTTGAGTCGCCTGTTGTTGCGGCGCATTGGGGTGGAATTAACTGTAACGAGGGAGTAATAGAGCATTTATGCTCAAGGGATATTTATTTTGACACTTCATTCGGATATTGTATGATGCCGAGGTACTATGCACAAAAAATCATCGAAAAGCACGGAACCGATAAAATTCTTTTCGGCACGGATACTCCTTGGCATACTGTTGAAATGGAGCTTAAGCTTCTTAATAATTTGGGGTTAGATGAGAGCGATATGCAGAAAATAAAGTCCGAAAATGCGAAAAAATTATTAGGAATATAAAATTAAAGTCGGTCAAAATGACCGACTTTAATTTTATACTTCAAAACCGATTATCATTCCGCCGCGCTCTGCATAAAAGCTGCAAAGACCTGCACAATGTCTGATTTTAATATTGCATTTAGGAAAAACAGAAAGAATCATATTTTTAAAGGCTTCGGCAGCCTTAAGATTTTCGCAGTGCGAAATACGAAGCTTCCCACCAAGAAAACCTAACTTGAGCATTTCTTCCTTTAGGGTTTCAAGTGCCTTTTTCTCGCCTCTGCATTTGTGGGTAGGCTCTAAATATCCGTCCTGTGAAGCAATACCCACTACTCTGATTCCAAGAACTCCTGCGATTTTAGCAACCGTATTACTAACTCTGCCGTTTTTAGCGAGATTTTTTAGTGACTCAAGCGTTACCAACAGATGAGTTTTTTTCATATACTGTCTTATTTGCTTTTCGGTTTCTTCAAAAGAAGCGCCCGATTCTCTTAGACTAATCAGTTTTTCTATTATAAGCTCCATTTCGGGACCTGCTGTTAAAGAATCGAGAATACAGACCTTAGCATCGGGATTAGCTTTTATATAATCCTCTTTAGCCTGTATTGCAGCAGAATAGCTACCCGACAGTGAGCTTGTAATAGTTACCGCAAACAGTTCTTTACTGTCGCCGAATGCCTCAAGCCAGTCAAACACATTGGGGCATGATGTAGAACATTTTTCTTTGCTTGTTGCCATATCTTCAACAAGTTCTTTTACATTAAGCACACTGTTATCGGTATATTCTTTATTCCCAAGTAAAATTTTAAGCGGAACAGATATAAAATTGTCATATTCATTTGTAAGTAAATTGCTTGAAGAATCAGAAATAATTTTAAAACTCATAATATGTCCTCGTTTCGATAGGGATTTAATCGGTTTTTGAAAAACCTATTATAAGTATTTTAATACTTTTTTCTATAATAGTCAAGAGGTTTTTACAAAACCTTGTTAACGTTTTGTAAAACTTTATGTTGACTTATGTGAACAAATAAGTTAAACTTTAACGGGAGTGAATAGATAAATGAAGATGAATATAATTGCGGAAGATATTAAAAATTTTAAGCTACCAAAATATAATGAAATTCCAAACGTGGGACTTTATCTTGAGCAGACAGCAAAATATATATCGGAATATCTTGAACCATTACAGCAGTCAGCACTTACAGGCTCGATGATAAGCAATTATGTAAAAAAGGGATTGGTTTCTAATCCTGTCAAGAAGCAGTATGACCGCGAGCAGATTGCTTATTTAATATTCATTGCGATTGCCAAAAGCGTCATATCTATTGAAGATATAAAGCTCACTATAGAAATTCAGAAAAAAACCTATTCTTCGGAAACGGCATATAATTATTTTGCATCAGAACTCAAAAATATAATCAATTTTGTGTTTGGAATAAGTGGTGATTTGCAGGAAATAGGTACGGATTCCAATGAACAGAAAAAAATGCTCAGAAATATTATTATAACAGTAGCTCATAAAGTTTATCTGGAAAAACTATTTAAGCAGTTACAAAATAGCTTATAAAAAATACCGCCTACGGCGGTATTTTTATTATTTTAATCTGCTTTTTATGTATTCCTGTACACTGTT
>CAYQFD010000054.1:0-8772 GCA_964416795.1 uncultured Ruminococcus sp.
AACCGGTTGAAGAACAGATGGAGGTAAAAGAATCTGTTCAAAAAAGCTTCGAGGAAATGACCGATGAGGAAGCATTCGAAGCATCTCTTAGCAGTTTAACAGGCGACCAAAAAGTAGAAGGCACAGTTATAGCTGTTAATCCCACTGAAATTACAGTGGACATCGGCAGAGGTGTAACAGGTTATGTTACCGCTGCTGAATATTCTTCAGATCCTGATGCAAATATTATGGACGAAGTAAAGGTAGACGATAAGATTAATCTTATCATTATGAAAATCAGTGATCAGGAAGGAACCGCTATGCTTTCTAAACGTCGTTATGATGCTATAGCCGGTTGGGATAATATAGTTGCTGCCAAGGATTCGGGCGAAATCATAAACGGTTTCGTTAAGGAAATCATTAAGGGCGGCGTTGTAGTATACGCCAACAATGTGAGAGTATTCATTCCTGCATCTCAGGCTACTCTTTCAAGAAGTGACTCTTTAGAGGACCTTAAGGGTAAGGAAGTTGCTTTCCGTATTATCGAAATCGGCAGAGGCAGAAGAGCAGTCGGATCTATCCGCAGTGTACTTATTGAAGAAAAGAAGGCTAAAGAAGCTAAGGTTTGGGAGAATATCGCAGTTGGCGACCGTTTTACAGGTACTGTAAAATCACTCACAAGCTACGGTGCATTTGTTGACATCGGCGGCGTTGACGGTATGATTCATATCTCCGAGCTTTCTTGGTCGAGAATTAAGAATCCGTCAGAGGTTGTTTTAGTTGGCGATACTGTTGAAGTATACGTTAAAGCACTTGATGCTGATAAGAAAAAGATTTCCTTGGGCTATAAAAAGGAAGAAGAAAATCCTTGGGTTATCTTCCAGAATAATTACAATGTAGATGACGTTGTAAAGGTTACTATTGTTAGTATGACTACCTACGGTGCATTTGCACGCATCATTTCTGGAATTGACGGTCTTATCCACATTTCTCAGATTGCTAACAAACATATTGCTAAGCCTCAGGATGAGCTTACAGTTGGTCAAGAGGTTGATGCAAAGATTACTGCTATTGACTTTGAGAAGAAGCGCGTAAGCCTTTCAATCCGCGCTTTGCTTGAGCCAGAAGTTAAGGAAGAAGAGGTAGCAGAGGAAGTTGCTGATGAAGTGGTTTACGAAACTCCCGAAGAGCCTGTTGCAGAAGAACCTATTGCAGAAGTTGTTGAAGAAACAACCGAAACTGTAGCAGAAGAAGCTGCTGAATAATAAAAATTTTAAAACCGAGGAAAACATTTGCGTTTTTCTCGGTTTAAATATTTTTTGAAACCTTTTTAGTGCAAGAAAAGTATTATAAGCGAGGGGGGAAGATTATGAATAGTACGGAAAACCTAAATTTAAAGGATTTTGCAAAACCCGAAAATGCATTTTTGAAGTATTCCGATATGGTTTACAGACTTTCTTTTGTGCGCACAAAAAGTACTGCTTACAGCGACGATATATTACAGGAAGTATTCTTAAGATATATGAAAATCTGGCAGAAAATCGAGTCGGAAGAACACCTTAAAGCAATGTTGCTCAGAATTACTGTGAACTGTTCCAATAGCCTTAAAACTTCCTTTTGGTTTAAGAAAACCGAAGGGTTAGACGAAAATATAGCAGTTACAGACAGTATCAACGATAACAGCGTTTTAGAGGAGGTTTTAAAGCTTCCGCTTAAATACCGTACTGTTATACATCTTCATTATTATTGCGGTTATTCTGTGGAAGAAATCGCTAAAATCGAGAAAATCAACCCTTCTACCGTTAAAACTCATTTACATAGAGCAAGACAAATACTTAAAAACACTTTAAAGGAGGATTTATAATGTTTGGTGACCGATATAAAAATGAAATTGAAAGCATTAAGGCAGACGGGTTTATAAAACAAAAGGTTTTAAGAAAAATTGAAAATGCCGAGAACTCTAAGACAACAGTAAGACCTGCGGTATTCAGAAGCTGCATAGCATTTGCCTGTGTGGCTATACTGGTTGTATCGGTTTTTTCTATTAATAAACTGAATAACCCTGCTCCTTTAGAAAATGCAAATGATGTTACCACTTATGACAGTATCTACAAAACCATCAATGCTTTAAAGAAAAATAATACTGACGATGCAGAAGCTGAAATGGTGATAGAAGATTTTGGGTTATATAGCGATGCAACAAACGCTACTGCAAAACCTAATGCAGCAAAAGGTACTTCTTCAACTAATGCTATAGCTGACGATTCAACGTCGGATAAACAGGAAATTTCTGATACAAACGAACAGGTTAAAGGTGTTGATGAAGCTGATAAAGTTAAAACCGACGGGAAATATATCTACGTGTGGTCGCTTAAAACAAAGTCAATTAGCATTGTAAAAGCAGGGAAGGATGCCCAAAAAGTATCGGAGATAGAACTCGGTGAAATAAGCTATTATAATAATGAAATGTTCGTTACAAACGGCAGACTGATATTTATGACACGCGAAACCGAAGAAACTGAAAAGTCAAAGGGTATTATGGAAGACAGTATATATGTAGGCGGTAAGGGTTATACGTCCGCTGTGATATATGATGTGACAAATCCCGAAAATCCGCAGAAACTATATGAATGTAAGCAAAGCGGTGACTATAATACATCAAGACTTATAGGTAATACACTCTATCTGGTATCAAACTATTATGTTGATATCTATAACGTTAAAAAGGAGGAATATGCAAGCTATGTTCCTTGCGTTATAGCAGATGATATTAACGGTCCTGTCAGCGCAGACAGTATATGTATCGCTAAAGAAATAACAAGCCCTGTTTATACAGTTATCTGCTCATACAGTATTGAAAACGGAAAAATGCTCGGTTCTCAGTCGGTGCTCGGCGGAACTGATACTGTTTATTGCAGTACCGAAAACATAATAACTGCTTCTTATTCTAACGGAGTAAATACTAAGGTTACAAGATACTCTTTAAATGACGGGGATATCAAATTAGAGGCAGAAGCCGAAATTAAGGGTACCTTACTAAATCAGTTTTCAATTGATGAACACAAGGGATACTTTAGATTTGTTACAACCGAAAACACAGGTGTAGAAACAAGTGACGGTAAAGTTGTGACCTATACTTTATCGACAGTTAATTCATTGAGAGTTTTAGATTACAGTTTAAAAGAGGTTGGCAAGATAGAGAATATCGCCCCCGACGAAAGAGTTTATTCGGTAAGATTTATGGGTGATACCGCTTATTTTGTTACATTCCGACAGGTTGACCCGCTGTTCAGCGTGGATTTAAGCAACCCCAAAGAGCCTAAAATTATAGGTGCGCTTAAAATACCCGGTTTTTCAAACTTCCTTTTCCCGTTCTCAGAGGGTAAGCTTTTGGGAATAGGTCAGGATGCTGACGAAAAGACAGGCAGAACAGGGGGAATTAAGCTATCCCTCTTTGATATAAGCAACCCTGCAAATGTAACCGAAAGCGCAAAGACAATACTCAAATACCGTAATTCCGATTCACTTTATAATCACAAGGCCTCTCTTGTGGATACTAAGCGAAATCTTATCGGACTTCCTTTGTGGTGGGACGGCAGTATGCAGTATAATCTGTATACCTATAAAAACGGTGCTTTTGAAACGGTGGCAGAATTTAAAATTGAACAGATTTCGGATTTCATTAGAGGTCTTTATATTGGCGATGAATTCTATGTTGTAACCGACAGTCTGGTATTGGTTTATGACATAAACTCGCTTGAAAAAGTCGCGGTTGTTGAGCTATAAAGCAAAAGGCAAGATTCACTTTGAATCTTGCCTTTAAAATTATCTTTCTGTTCCTAAGAAGAATACTGCTATGGTACCAGGACCTGCATGTGCGCCGATTACAGGACCGATATCTGTAACTAGCTCAACCTTAGCTCCAAATTTTTGGTTAAGTTCTGCTGTTATGTAGTTTACATCGTCTATGCAGTCCGCATTACAGATAAATACTGTACCGTCCTTTTGAATGGCTAGCTCGTCGTATTTATCAATCAAGGCTTTAAGCGCTGCTTTTCTGCCTCGTGCTTTACTTTTACTGATAAGATGTCCATCGTTGTCCACGTGTAATACAGGCTTGATTCCAAGAACCGCACCAACGAATGCTACGGTAGGACTTACTCTGCCGCCGCGTTTGAGATAAACAAGGTCATCAACAGTAAACCAATGGCAAAGGTTAAGCTTATTATCCTCAACAAACTGTGCTACCTCTTCCATTGTTGCGCCTTGCGTTTTCTTTTGAAGTGCTAAATGTAAGAGAAGTCCCTGACCTGCGGATGCTGCCAGTGTATCTACGGTTATGATTTTGCGTTCGGGATATTCTTGGTTTAATTCTTCTGCTGCAATACGTGAAGAATTATAGGTTGTACTTAGTCCTGAAGAAAAGGCGATATAAAGTATATCCTTTCCGCTTTCTAAAATTTGCTTAAATGCTTCCTTAAAGGTTTCGGGATTTATTGCAGAGGTTTTTGCTGTTTCACCGCCTCGCATACGGTCATAAAAATCCTTAGTGCCTAAATCTTTTTCGGTGAGTTCTTTGTCTTCGCCGTCAAACTTGAAGGTTAACGGAAGAAAGGGAACACCCCATTCTTTTAAAACATTTTCTCTGATGTCGCAACCAGAGTCGGTAAAAATAACATAATTGCTCATAATTTTCTCCTTAATCCTTACTGAAATCTTCTAATATTAAGCCTTCGTTTCTTTCAAGCGCCCAGTTGATATTCCATTCACTTGTAAAAACAAGAAGGTTATTTCCCTTAAAGTCCTGAACCCATTTTGTGTCAGAAGTGAGGTTCAGTTTTTTAATATCAATACCCTTGTTTTTAACCCAACGTATATATTGGTAGGGTAGGTCATTTCTTATAACATCAACATTATACTCGTTTTTAAGGCGGTATTCAAGCACTTCAAACTGAAGCACACCCACAACGCCCACAATCACGCGCTCCATACCTGAGTTCGGCTCGTGGAAAATCTGAATAGCACCCTCTTGCGCTATCTGTTCAACACCCTTAACAAATTGCTTACGCTTTAATGAATCCTTCTGCTCAATAAGGGTAAAATGCTCAGGCGCAAAGGTGGGGATTCCCTCAAACTGAACCTTGCGTTTTGGAGAGCAGACAGTATCGCCGATAGAATAAATGCCGGGGTCAAATACACCGATAATGTCGCCTGCATAGGCCTCGTTTATAACCTGACGTTCTTCTGCCATCATTTGCTGAGGCTGTGAAAGTCTGACATTTTTTCCTGCCTGAACGTGATAATAGTCAGCACCGCGCTCGAACTTACCTGAGCAAATCCTGAAAAATGTTATTCTGTCACGATGGTTTTTATTCATATTAGCCTGAATTTTAAAAGCAAAAGCCGAAAATTCCTCATCAAAGGGAGAAACCTCTGTATCACCCGATTTGCGTGCTAGTGGATGGGTGGTCATTTTGAGGAAGTTTTCAAGGAACGGCTCAATACCGAAGTTTGTAAGCGCCGAGCCGAAGAAAACAGGGGAGAGCTTACCGTTTCGCACCTTTTCTAAATCAAATTCAAAGCTTGCACCGTCAAGTAGTTCTATCTGGTCAACAAGCTCTGCACGTTGGTATTCGCCTATAAGCTCATCTAATTTTTCGGTATCTGTGATATCACAGGCAATGGGCTTGATTTTGTCCTGACCTCTGTGGAATTCGTTAAAGGTCAGAATTTCGCGCTTGTCGCGGTCGAACACACCCTTAAAGGAAACACCGCAACCGATAGGCCAGTTTACAGGATAAGTGCCGATTCCAAATTCCTTTTCAAGCTCATCTAAAAGCTCAAAGGGGTCACGCGCTTCGCGGTCAAGCTTATTTATAAATGTAAAAATCGGGATATTTCTGCGCGCTACAACTCGAAATAGCTTTCTTGTCTGCGCTTCTATACCCTTTGCTGCATCGATAACCATTACGACACTGCCAGCCGCCATAAGTGTGCGGTAGGTGTCCTCCGAGAAGTCCTGATGCCCAGGTGTGTCAAGAATATTTATGCAGTAGCCCTCGTATTCGAACTGCATAACAGAAGAGGTAATAGAAATACCTCTCTGCTTTTCAAGGTCCATCCAGTCGCTCACAGCGTGCTTTGCGGTTGCCTTGCCTTTAACCGAGCCGGCAGTCTGGATAGCACCGCCGTATAAAAGAAATTTTTCTGTAAGAGTGGTTTTACCGGCGTCAGGATGAGAGATAATTGCAAACGTTCTGCGCCTTTCGATTTCTTTTCTTAAATCTGCCACGGGAATACTCCTTTTTGAAAAACTAACCTAAACAGTATATCATATTTCGGGGAATTTTTCAAGATTTTTTACCAATGTTTTGCAGTCGGTTTTAAATAAGCTATAGTTATCAGCATCCTTACCGCAAACAGAAACGGTATAATTGTCAACATCAAAAGAATAAGCAAAGTCTGTTTTTGCTTCTTTTATATCTTTAAGCTTAAGACCCTTTAGCTTTATGAAAGCCTCTTTTTTAGTCCATATTTCGAAAAAACGTTTTAGGCTTGTGCCGATATATTTTTGTTCCTCAGGTGAACAAAATTTTTTAGAAGCTTTTAAATTCACTTCTCTTAATAATTCGGCATCAATACCTATGGGTGAAGAGCTGAATGCTACAGCCAATGCATTTTTAGTGTGAGATATACTGAAATGAAGGTTCAACAAATCTTTAAAATAAGGTTTTCCGCTTTCGGTTTTCGCAACCTCGCAACAGATACCCGTTTTTAAGAATGCCTGTTGCCTTACAAATTTATAGGCAAGTGTTGAAAGCTGCTCTGTACTAAAGTTTTGACTTTTATCCTCAATAAAGTAAATTTCAGTCATTTTTTCACCCCGCTTATAAGATTATATACTAAATGCGAGTATTTTAAAAGAAAAATTTCAGATTTTCAAAAAAACTATTGACAAACTGTATGGTTTAGTGGGATAATGTGATAGGTACTATAACTATATACTTTGGTGATGTTAATGCGAGTTATTACCGGTTCCGCTAAGGGAAAGCGGCTTGCTACACCGGAAGGTAAGGATGTAAGACCTACATCCGATAAAGTAAAGGAAGGTATTTTCAGTGCCTTGCAGTTTGACATTGAGGGCAGGCGAATTTTAGACCTGTTTGCAGGCTCGGGACAGCTTGGTATCGAGGCTTTAAGCCGCGGTGCAGAAAGTGCTGTTTTAGTTGATTCTTCAGCCGTTTCTATAAGAATTGCAAAGCAAAACGTTGAAAATTGCGGATTTTCTGACAGAGCAAGGGTTATTCAGTTGGACTATTCGGCTTTTTGCGCAATGTCGAGAGATACTTTTGATATAGTTTTCTTAGACCCGCCTTATAATGAGGGACTGCTTAGTAACGCCGTAAAAGCTGTGTTACCGCTTATGAGCGATTATGGTCTTATTGTCTGTGAGCATCCGCCCGAAGTGAAATTAGAGGAAAGTGTCGGTGGTTTTAGTATTTTTAAAACCTATCGTTACGGCAAGGTTAACGTAACCGTTTACAGAAAGGGGGAGCAGGAATGAAGGACACTGTAATTGCTATCTGTCCCGGTTCCTTTGACCCTGTAACCTACGGACACCTTGATATTATTACAAGAGCGGCAAAAATGTTTCACAAGGTAATCGTTGTAGTGGCGCACAATTCGTCAAAAAACAGTTGCTTTACACCTGATGAAAGGGTAGAAATGATAAAGAAATGTATACCCGATTTAGATAATGTAGAGGTGGATAAGTTTGATGGTTTGTTAGCAGATTATGCCGCCCGAAAAGGCGCAACAGCTATTATTAAGGGACTTCGCGCTATGTCGGATTTCGAGTATGAATTCCAGATGGCGCTCACTAATAAGAAATTAAATTCCAATGTTGAAACCCTGTTTTTAACAACATCGGCAGAGAATATGTATCTTAGCTCAAGCATGGTTAAGCAAATAGCTTCAATGGGCGGAGATATTGAAAGCTTTGTTCCCGAGGTTATCAGGCAGGATATTATAAACAGAATTAAAAAATAAACCCTAAAGGTTTTTGGAGGAAGAAAAAATGACACTTGATGAATTATTGGAACAGTTTGACGAGGTACTTGACAGCGGTTTTAAAATCCCCGGCAAAAAGACTGTTGTAGATGTTGAAAAGTTAAGAGCAGTTGTAGACGATATCCGTCTTAATATCCCCGCAGAAATCAAACAGGCTAAGGGCATTGTTGCTGACCGCGCCGATATAATCACTAACGCAAAGCGTGAAGCAGACGGTATTATCCGTAATGCAGAAGAAAAAGCAAAGGCAATGGTAGCACAGGAAGAAATCGTTAAGCTTTCTCAGGCAAAGGCTGCAGAAATTATTGCAACCGCTCAGGGCAAGAGCCGTGAAATGAGAAAGGCAGCGCAAGATTTTGTTGACGATATTATGCGCAGAGCAGATGAAGGACTTACCGCAAACTTAGGTGAGGTTCGCAAAACAAGAGCTGCTTTAAAGCAACAGATTCCTACAGCTAAGGATTAATATTTAGATTGAATTATTTAAAAGCGCCTTGCTGGGCAGGGTGCTTTTAATACGTTTTATGGAAAGGAGATAATGAAGTGTATAATAGCATTTCACCTAATCTTAATTTCGTAGAGGAAGAAAAGAAAATAGAAAAATTCTGGTCTGACTCCAAGATTTTCGAAAAGAGTATTGAACAGCGCGCAAAGGGCGAGCCCTATGTTTTTTATGACGGTCCTCCTACTGCTAACGGAAAACCCCATATCGGTCACGTGCTT
>CAYQFD010000055.1:0-8670 GCA_964416795.1 uncultured Ruminococcus sp.
CATCCTGCCGAAATGGCTCGCCTTTGCGGAATTTCCACACAAGAAGTCGAAAAAGACCGCATAACCGTTGCAAGAGATTTCGCAACAAAGCACAAGTGTTACATCGTGCTGAAAGGCGCCAACACGATAGTTGCTGAGCCTTGCGGAAGGATATCAGTTAATATGTGCGGTAATCCTTCTATGGCAACAGGCGGCAGCGGAGATGTTCTGGCAGGAGTTACGGTTTCACTGCTGGCTCAGGGGTATGAAACGTCATTTGCAGTTAAAAGTGCGGTATACCTCCATTCCCACGCAGGTGATAAGGCAGCCCTGAAACGCGGTATGCACGCCGTATTACCGAGCGATATTATCGAGGAGCTTTAATATAGCTTTCAAAAGGAAAGTTTTATTTGAAAAAAATCATATTAATTACTTTTTCATTCCTTTTAATTCTCTCGGGTTGTATTAAAAAAAGTCCCGAAGTGACACCTGTCACCACAGGACTTAATTTTAATGCAGAAATTTCATACCTTGATAACACCTATGAATACAGTGTGAAAATTGATGAAAACGCAAACTTAGAAATGACCGATAGTTCTGACAACGAAATAAAATATTTCTTTTCAGGCGATAAGCTGACTGTAAGCTTTGGTGATATATCCCACGAAACCGATATTTCCACGCTCAATAACGGACTTATAATCGACCTTTTATATTCGGTTATGAATTCTATACGCAAAAACGGAGAAGATATTATTTCGGACGGCAAAAATTACTACATAAATGGCAGTACCGAAAAATATAAATACACCTGCTTTTACGGTCAGACAGGCTTGCCTATTAAAATCACAGAATCTAATTTTGCGGTTACGGTAATTATTAAGAATGCCGTTATTACAACAGGGTAGTACCCTGCCATACTACAATCGCTGTACCCTTGTGTACAGTAATTTCTGATTTTTCACCCTTAAACTTATTGCTGACTCCAAGCGGAAAATCATAACTCAAGACCTCATTTTCCACCTCGTAAAACAGTCCCTTGATAGTCACCCTGCATTCATCCCCTGCTGAAAAAACCGAGATATCCCCTGCTTCATTTTCCGAAAACGAAAGACTTCCGCCGTTTATTGCAGTAGCAGTAAAATCGTCACCGCAGAGAAATGCTCTGCCGCCGTTAGAGGACACATAGGAAAGGGTTTGGAAGTTAGCAAGCGTATGATCAATTCTGCCACCTACTCCGCCATATATAACGAATCGCTTAAAACCCCTTTCAAAACCCAATTTCACAGCAAGCATGGTGTCCGTATCGTCCTTCTCTATAGGATGCTTTATAACCTGACTGCCCTCAGGCACAAACCCCAAGGAATCGAAATCCCCTATCACAATATCGGGATTTATTATGAGTTTTTTAACTAAATTATAACCTGCATCGGCGGCGATTATAAAATCGCCGTCTTTTTTAATGAAATTTTGAGGAATTCCGTCCTTAGCGCCAAAAATATAACAGGTTTTCATACAATCACTCTACAAAAAATAATATTACATACTTGAATTATTGCGTCTTATATGCAATAATATTTTATATTATTTACATATTTAAGTCAATACTAAGGAAAATTAAAATGCAAAAGAATATAAATAAAATTTTAATAACCGTTTTAGTTTCATTAGGCCTTGTAATTTTAATAACAATGGCTATAATCTTCAGAATAAGGCATATAAAAAACCAAAAACCTACCGCAAACTTTACCGAATCGTCAGCCTCTTGGGCAGCTTCAAGCTCAGAATCGGCTGTTTCTCTTCCGCAAGATAACGGAATAAAGCTCGTAATCTTAAACCCTGCTTCTGCAACGGTGAGCACAACCGAACCCACCTTTACTTTTTCGGGCACTTCGGACAAGGAGGAAAAGCTCACAATAAACGAAACTGAGATAAAAAGAGAATCCGACGGAAGCTTTACCCACACAGTAAATTTAAAAATAGGCAAAAATTACTTTAAATTTTCTCATAAGGACACTACGGTTACATACACCGTAAACTACCGATATATTGTAATAAGCAGTTATACTCCCTCCTCTGACCAGAGCTATAAAAACGGCAGTGAATTTGAGGTTACGGTAACTGCGCGTAACAAAAGTACAGTTACCGCCAAATTTAATTCTGCCACAATAGCACTTACCCCACAGGCAGACAGTAATGATGAATTTATTGTATACCGCGGAAAATTTTCTCTGCCCTCGGGAAATTTAAAGGATATAGTGTATAACCCTATTGTTTTCACCGCTACCTATAACGGAATAACCGAGAGCTTCGAATCGGGCAAAATTACCTGTAAAAAGCCTGACAGTATACTTGACAGTGACCCATCTGTTACCCCGCAGGGAAGTAATTATATTGATGTAGGTTCAGGTAAAATTGCAGAAATCGTACACTATGAGGCTGAAACCTTTGACGCTTACTCAACAAATGACTGGTCGCGTCCCACAAACAACTATCTGCCCAAAGGCACAGTTGATTACAGTGCGCAGGAATATGTGTACCACAAAAGCGGTTCTGAAATAAAAGAATATACCGTTTTGCGTTGCGGAAAGCAGGTTTACACCACCCATTATGACAAGCCTTACACTGATACAATCAATATTGTTAAGGAATATATGGGCACACTTCCCGACCATAATGAAATAGAGCTTGCTTCGCTTATAAATAACGGTGAGCATACCGTACTCACCCTTAACACTATGTGGAAAGCACCGTTTGATATTGATATTGCACCACAAGCTTACGAAAACCCTTCAAAACAAAAATATGGCGTTTCCCAATTCACAGCAAACTATATCGATATCACATTTTGTTATGCCACTATACTTAAAGGTGACATTATAATTCCACAAGATAATCCTCTTTTCAGTTCGGGTATGATAATAGAAAACTATGATAAAAACGGAAAGATAATTGATATTACCCTTCGTCTTAATTTCAAAAAGACAGGCGGATTCTACGGTTGGAATGTATACTACAACGACCAAGGTCAGCTAGTATTCGAGTTTTTAAATCCGCAAAAGGTCACTGTGGCAAACAATGAATACGGTGCTGATTTAACAGGAGTCACCGTTCTCATAGATGTGGGACACGGAGGCAAAGACCCAGGCGCTTCGGGTGCTGACAGTAACCACAGCGAAGCTAATCAAAACCTTATTTTTGCCAAAGAATTAAAAAGACAGCTTGGCAGTCTTGGTGCTACGGTTTATCTTACAAGAGAAGACAATATAACAAGCTCAACAGACGATAAAATAAAAATGCTTAAAAGAATAAAGCCTGATATTTGCATTGCCATACACCACAATTCCTCTACTGTGAACCGCAATGCGAACGGTTTTGATTCTTATTACTTTAATCCCTTTTCAATGAATTCCGCTTATTATATCTACCGCAACACAGTTCCCACAAATATTTACAAGAAAAATAATCTCGGCTGGCATTATTATTATGTAGCACGAAGCACCGTTTGCCCTGTTGTGCTTACAGAAAACGGATATATGTCTAATAGCTATGACTACCAAAATATCATAAATAATACAGTAATTTCACAAAAAGCCAAGGCGATAACAAAAGGGATTGCAGAATATTTCTTATCCTTGTAAAGCAGTACCTTTATTCATTTCAAATTATTCGTGTATTTCCAGTAAATAAGTCTTGAAATTGACATATCTGTATTGTATAATTCCTATAGTGAAAGGAATGAAGTTTATGAACTTTACACCGATTGACAACAGAGGTCTTGTTGAGGGCTTCTGCATTATAAAAAGCATTGAAAAGAAAACCTCTTCTAAGGGTGACAGCTATCTTGATATGATGTTAGGCGACAAGGATGGCGAAATCAACGCTAAGCTCTGGCGTTATACACCTGAGCTTCACGGCGAATATGAGGCTAACGCGCTTGTAAAAATACGCGGAATGATTTCCCCCTACAACGGTGTTGACCAACTTAAAATTGAGAGAATACGTCATACAAATAAAGAGGATAATGTAGATGTTCAAGACTTTGTTAAAACTGCTACATATTCCGGCGAAGAAATGTTCGAAGAGCTTTTTAAGATTGCAGAAAATTTTAACGACAGTGAGCTTTCAAAAATTGTCACTGCAATACTAAAAGACAACAGAATGTGTCTTGTTTATTGGCCTGCAGCCTTTAAGCTGCATCACGCAATGCGTGGCGGACTTTTACTTCATACCCTTTCAATAGTGCGTCTTTGTGAAAAGGTTTGTGAAATTTATCCCTTTGTGGATAAAGAACTGCTTATTTCGGGCGCTATTCTCCACGATATTGCAAAGCTCACCGAATTCAGCGTTGCAGAATCGGGAATTGCCACAGGCTACAGCGCAGAGGGCAACCTTTTAGGGCATCTTGCAATGGGCGCTATGGTAATTGAAAGATATGCCGAAAAATTAGGTATTTCTCAAAAAACCGCAATGCTTCTTGAGCATATGGTGCTTTCCCACCACGGTGAGCCCGAGTTTGGCGCCGCTGTAAGACCTATGTTTATTGAAGCCGAGCTACTAAGCGAGCTTGACCTTATGGATTCAAGAATTTTTGAAATGCGTGAAGCAATTCTGGATACTAAAGAGGATGATTTTTCAGGCAGAATCTGGGCAATGGATAACCGCAAGCTTTTCAATCATAACCGCAAGAATTTAAGCGAAGAAACCAAACTTTTTTAGTAGATATATTTTGGAAAAGCCCAACCCTGTGAAACGGTTGGATAATTAATAAGGAGAGTGTTACTCTATGTCAAATGAAATAAAAGTAATGAAGGTGCCAGTACTCCAAAAGGGCGGTGCAGACGAGCAAGCAAGCATAATGCGTGAAAAAATTCTAAACGCGCCCGACGGTGCTATAACAGGCAAAACCCTTTATTATGTATCAAACAACGGTGACGATAATAATGACGGTAAATCTCCCGAAACCCCGTTCAGAACCCCCGAACGTGTTCAGAGAATCTGCACACCAAAAAGAGTATTTTTTGAGCGTGGCAGCACATTCAGACTTAAAGAGCCATTCTATACCGCACCTGCTACTCATTACGGTGCATACGGCGAAGGTCCAAAGCCTCAGTTCTTCGGCTCCGAAAGAGATTACGCTGATGCTTCCCTTTGGCAGATTCACGAGGATGATATTTGGGCACTCGAATTAAACACTCTTCAAGCCTGTCAGATGATTTTTGACAACGAAACCTATGTAGGTTGGAAAAAACCTGATTACGAATCAATCGAAAACGACGGCGATTTTTTCCATGATACCGAAAACAATAAGCTTTATTTAAAGCTTTCAAACGGTAACCCAGGTGAAGTTTTCTCAAATATTGAAATTGCTACCACAAGATGTGCTTTTTGCTTTAGCAATTCAAATGATGTGAAAATTGATAATTTGTGTGTTAAATATACATCTGTTCACGGCATTCACGGCGGTAACGTGAGAGATATGTCAATCACCAACTGCCATATAAGCTTCATAGGCGGTGCTTACTTTAAAAACACTGCCCACGAGCGTTACGGAAATGCTATTGAAATTTGGCTGAGAGCCACCAATTTCACAGTTAAAAACTGCTATATTAATCAGGTTTACGATGCTGCACTTACATTCCAAGGATATGGCCCCGGTCAAACTGAATTTAAGGAAATTTATTTTGAAGACAACCTTATCGAGCATACCTCTATGAACTTTGAGTATTGGGTACGACACGTTGATATAGAAGGCAACAGATCTCCCGACGGTATAATGCACGATATTCGTTTCTGCGGAAATATTCTTCGCGGCGCAGGCTACGGCTACAGCGGCGTTCAAAGACCTTGGAAGGGTAATCAGGCATTCCTACTCTCTTGGTCACGTGTGTTCAAGAGCGGCATTATGAAAGCTTTTTATATAATGGATAATATTTTCGACTGTGCAGACTGCTCATATATTTATGCAGGGCTTCCAAGCCAACAGGAAGGTCTTTATGTAAGACATAATACCTATTATCAGAAAACGCCTACAGGCACTCATGAATATATCCAAATTATCCGCAAACCAAAAACATTTGCAACAAATCAAGAAGAATTTGAAGCAGCAATAAAGCTGTTTGAAGAAAAACCCGACCTTGTTAAGTGGTTGGACGATTAGAAAGGAAACATTATGAAAATTACAAAGGATATGCTTATCGGCGACGTACTTGATATTGATACAGGCTGTGCTGAATACTTTTTTGAAATAGGTATGCACTGCCTCGGCTGTCCCGCTTCCCGCGGTGAAAGCATTGAACAGGCTTGTGCCGTCCACGGTACAGACTGTGATGCGCTTGTAGAAAAGCTCAACCGCTATTTCGAAAACAAGTAATGCCGAATTTAAGTAAAAGACTTTTAACTATCGCATCCCTTGTACCTTTTGGTGCAAGGGTTTGCGATATTGGTGCAGACCACGGCTATTTAAGTATTTTTCTTGCTACACACAAAAATCCACTGTCGGTTATTACTACGGATATAAACGAAAAACCATTATCAAGAGCTCGAAAAAACATAGAAAAAGCTAGCATTAATAATATTGATTTAAGACTTTGTGACGGACTTAGCGGAATAAAACCCTATGAAGCCGACACTGTTATAATTGCGGGTATGGGCGGAGAAATTATATCAGGTATATTAGAGCGCGGCGAAAGCGTTGTTAAAAACAGTGGGATAAATATTATTCTGCAGCCTACAACCTCACCTGAGTATCTGAGAAAATATTTATGCAAAAACGGTTTTGAGATTATAAAAGAAATTCCTGTTCTTGAAAACTCAAAGCTCTATTCGATAATGCTAATAAGGCACACGGGGATTATTAAGGAATATCCCGAATATTTCTATTACACAGGGCTTTTAACACCCGAAACAGATGAGGGTTATCTTTACATTAAAAAGCAGTATGACCGTTGCTCTAAATGTGCCGAAAGTCTTAAAAGCACCGATAAAACCGAACAATTCGACTACTATAAATCGGTAAGTGACGGAATTAATAGTTATCTAAGGGAGTATAAAAATGGCATTTGACGGCGCCTTTTTACACAAAATAACTGAAGAATTAAAATCAGGCATCAATTCACACGTAGATAAAATTTATCAACCCTCACGTGATGAGTTGGTGTTTTTGTTGCGTAAAAAAGGCTTTGTTAAGCGTCTTTTAATTACCGTAAAGCAAGGAAGTGCGAGAATACATTTCACTGAAAATAAATACGAAAACCCTGCTGTTCCCCCGAATTTCTGTATGTTACTTCGAAAATATCTTTCTTCTGCAAGACTGATAGATATAAAACAGCCAAGGCTTGAACGCGTTGCCGAGCTTCATTTTTCCGCCACAAATGAAATGGGAGATACCGTAATTTTAGTGCTTGTCTGCGAGCTTATCGGCAATCAGGCAAATGTCATTCTCTTAAAAGACGGCAAAATATTAGATGCGCTTCGCCGTAGTGATCCCCAGACCGCAAAACGCTTAATATTGCCTGGGGCTACCTATGAATACCCCGAATCTCTCAAAAAGAAAAATCCCTTAACCGAAGATTTATCACAATTTTTATCAGACACAAATTCAAATATCAGCAAAACCCTGCTCGATAATATTGACGGATTTTCTCCGCTTGTTTGCAGAGAAATTGAATTTAAATCACAGAGTACCCCTCTTAATACCGCCTTAAACAGCGTCATAGAGGATATTAAGATAAACACTAAACCTGTTTTAATTTTAAATCCTGATAAAACCGCTCTTGATTTTTCATACACCCAAATTAATCAGTACGGAGTAGACTATGAAAACAAAATTTTAGATAATTTCAGCCTTTTACTAGATACATTTTACACTAATAAGGATACTGTATCCCGTATAAATGCGGCTGCTCATGATATAATCAAGCTTGTTAACAATCTTATTTCAAGAACGAAGAAAAAGCTGTCTTTACGACTTATAGAGCTCGAAAAATGCAAGGACCGCGAGACTCTGCGAATCTATGGAGAGCTTATTAAAGCAAATCTTCACCTGATAGAAAACGGAAGCAATTTTGCAGAAGTTGTGAATTACTATGATGAAAACTTAAATACTGTAAGAATTCCGATGAATCCTGCCCTGACACCTGCAAAAAATGCCGATAAATATTTTAAAGACTATAAAAAAACCTATACCGCAGAGCAGACCCTTTCCGCACTTACTAAGCAGGATGAGGAGGAGCTTTTATACTTTGATTCCGTGCTGCTTAATATTTCAAGAAGTAAAACCTTAGCAGAAATTGCGGAAATCCGCGCTGAGCTAGGTGATGCTGGCTACTTAAAGCAAGCCGTCACTCAAAAAACTAAAAAAAGCACCTCTTTGGCATTAACCGAAGAAAAAAGCATTGAGGGCTACCGCATAGTCATTGGCAAAAACAATACCCAAAATGACTATATAACCACAAAGCTCGCTTCGCGCTATGATTTGTGGTTTCATACTAAAAATATCCCAGGCTCACACGTTGTGGTTATGTGTGGCGGTAACGAGGTAAGCGAAGAAACAATACTTTTTGCGGCAAAGCTTGCGGCTCAAAACTCAAAAGCCGCAAATTCCACAAATGTACCCGTAGACTATACATCTGTTAAATATGTTAAAAAACCTGTAGGTGCCAAACCCGGAATGGTAATCTATACCACAAA
>CAYQFD010000056.1:0-6674 GCA_964416795.1 uncultured Ruminococcus sp.
TCAAGAGGCCTAAGACACCGCCCTTTCACGGCGGTAACACGAGTTCGAATCTCGTCCGGGTCACCAAAATAACCGATACCGTTTTTACGGTGTCGGTTATTTTTTTATCATATTAAGGCAAAAGTTGGTAATCATATTACGGGAGGTAGGTAATAATGGTTACTAAGAAAATTATAAATGTTGAGGGGTTTGAGCTTCTTGATTCGCGCAGTAATCCCACAGTTGCGGCAAGGGTAACACTTAACGACGGAAGTGTTGGCTTTGCTATTACTCCGTCAGGTGCTTCTACAGGTGAATTTGAGGCACATGAGCTTCGTGACGGGGACAAGTCGAGGTATTGCGGAAAGGGTGTAAGAAAGGCAGTAGAAGCGATAAATAACGAAATTTGTCCTGAGCTTATAAATTTAAATTCTATCTGCCAAAGAAAAGTTGATGAGTTTTTAATTAAGCTTGACGGCACCGAAAATAAGTCCCGACTTGGCGCTAATGCAATTCTAAGCGTTTCTTTAGCACTTGCAAAGGCGGTAGCAAATTCGGAAGGACTGCCGCTTTATAAGCATTTGGGCGGAATTAACGGAGTAAAGCTTCCAAGACCTATGATGAATATTTTAAACGGCGGTGCGCACGCCGGCAATAACATTGATATTCAGGAATTTATGATAATACCGGTGGATAGCTGTTGCTTTGCAGAAGCCCTTAGAAAATGCAGTGAAATTTATCACGCTTTGGGCAAGCTCTTGAAAGAAAAGGGAATGGCTACAGGTGTTGGTGACGAGGGTGGCTTTGCTCCTGATTTAAGCTCTGATGAAGAGGCTATAGAGCTTATAATTGAGGCAATAAGCAAAGCGGGTTATACAACCAATGAAATTAAAATCGGTCTTGATGTTGCCTCTAGTGAATGGTTTAATAACGGTGAGTATAATCTGCCCAAACGTGATATTAGAATGACTGCCGAACAGTTAATAGAGTATTATGAAAATATGATAGAAAAATACCCGATTATTTCTATTGAAGACGGTGTAGCCGAGGAGGATTGGCAAGGTTGGAAGCTTTTAACTCAAAGGTTAGGGGACAGAATTCAGCTTGTTGGTGATGATTTATTTGTCACCAACTCAGAAAGACTTAAAAAGGGTATTGCAGAAAAAGCAGGTAATGCAATTCTTATAAAGCCAAACCAGATAGGAACGCTTACAGAAACACTTGATGTAATAGAATTGGCACGCGAAAACGGTTATAAAACGGTTATATCGCACCGTTCGGGTGAGAGTGAGGATACAACTATAGCAGACCTTGCTGTCGCTGTAAATTCGGGACAGATTAAAACAGGCGCTCCCTGCAGAAGTGACAGAGTTGCAAAATATAACAGACTGTTGCTTATAGAAAATGAGATTAAAGAATAAACAAATCTAAAAAAGACTGCAAATTTATCCTAAAAAGATACGTTTGCAGTCTTTTTTACTATTTAATATAAAATATTTTCATAATATTTTGCAAGATACGGTCAGTCCGTCAGGTTTTTTGTCAAAAACTGCAAAGTCAATGTCTTTCAGGTTACAAAGTCTATATAATGAAGAACGGTTAAACTTCTCACTGTCACATAGAAAGACAGATGTTTTAGCAGATTTTAGCATTAACATTCTAACATAGTTTTCTTCGTGGGTGGAATCGGAAATATCTCCGTCAGCGCTAAGTGATTGCGAAGAGAAAAATAATATATCTGCCTTTATGTCGGAAAGTATTCTGTAGGTATCTGCGCCTGAAAGTGCTACCGATCCATTAATTGCATGACCGCCAAGACAATGTGTATTTATGCCTAATTCTATAGAGTTTAATGCGGAGGAAAGATTATTTGTAAATATAGTGACATTATTAAGCTTTGCTATGTGCGGCAATAAAAGAGCCGAAGTACTTGAACTGTCCAGTATAATATTTTGTCCGTCTTTAAGCAGCGAAGATGCTTTTTTGGCGATTATTCGTTTTTCTCTGATATTTTTATGTGTTCGGTCATAAAAACTTGCCACACCGTCTGTGAGTTCTGGCAGCGATACACCGCCGTGGGTGCGTTTTACTAATCCTTTATTTTGAAGAAATGCCAAATCTCTGCGAATGCTAGAGGGGGAAGTGAATGTTAATTTGGATACTTCGTTCACTGTTATAAAGGTACGTTCATTCAAAATTGCTAAGATTTGTTCTTGCCTACTAGTAATGCTCATTTTAACCCTTCCTTTTGCGCGTTTTTCTATTATATCGCCATATATTGCTCATTTTTAAGCATTGTAATATAATTATATACATAAAATATCAGATTGTCAAATGTGGTGATTGGCTTGTTAGAAGAAATGAAAGAACGCGTATTTAAGGCAAATTTGAGGCTTAAAGAAAGCGGACTTATTACACTTACTTGGGGGAACGTGTCCGAATTAGACCGCGAAAATAACTTGATTGTTATTAAACCGTCAGGTGTAAGCTACGATATTATGACTCCAAACGATATGGTGGTTGTCGATTTTTACGGAAATGTTGTAGAGGGAAATCTCAATCCGTCTTCTGATCTTCCTACACATATTGAGCTTTATAAAGCGTTCTCGGATATCGGAGGTATAACGCACACTCATTCGAGGTGGGCAACCATTTTCGCTCAGGCAGGAATGCCGATAGAAGTTTTAGGTACAACACATGCTGACTCTTTTTACGGAGCAGTTCCTGTAACAAGAAAAATGACTGAAAACGAAATTAAGGGTGAATATGAAAAAAACACAGGAACAGTTATTGTGGAAACATTCAAAAATATGAATCCTATGGATATTCCTGCGGTTATTGTCAATTCACACGGACCGTTTACTTGGGGAATTAACGCTGAAAAATCGGTAGAGAACGCAATAATTCTCGAAGAGGTTGCTATGATGGCTTGGCATACATCAAAATTAAATCCTGAAGTTAGTTTTCAACAAGAACTATTAGATAAGCATTATTTGAGAAAACATGGTAAGAATGCTTATTACGGTCAGAAAGGGTAAGATAATGGTTATTGACAGTTTAAAATATAACGGTATCTGTTCATGTGGCAGAGAGCATAAAATGGAAACTGAATTTTGCGTTATAAAAAGCGGTTGCTTAAAGAATATTAATGAGTATTTAAATAAATACAATTTAAGCGGATTTACCGTTGCGGTATACGATGAAAATACATATAATGCTACTGCAGACAGGCACCCGAGTGTAGATTTTGAAGTTGTTCTGAATGCTGAAAATCTACATGCTAATGAGCATGGGGTTGATATGTTATTGCAAAAATTGCCCAAGCAAACAGAACTTTTAATTGCAGTAGGTTCAGGTACTGTTCACGATATTGTAAGATATTGTGCTTATGAAAAGAATATTGATTTTGTTTCATGTCCTACTGCAGCTAGTGTTGATGGTTTTTGTTCTTCGGTTGCTGCGATGACATGGCACGGTTGCAAAAAGACACTGACAGCGGTAGCACCCCGAATCGTTATTGCAGATATTGATATTATAAAAAACGCCCCGATTCGTTTGGCAAAATCGGGATTTGGTGATATGGTCGGAAAATATGTCGCTTTGACCGATTGGAAAATAGCAAATATAATTAAAGATGAATTTTATTGTGAGAGAATTGCAAGAATGACATTAGAGGCAACTGAAACTGTTGTTAAATCGGCAAACGGCATTATTAGCGGTGACGATACAACCTTTGAAAATTTAATGTATGGGTTATTGTTATCAGGTCTTGCAATGCAGATGATGGGCAATTCACGACCTGCTTCGGGAGCGGAGCATCATATATCTCATATAATCGAAATGGAACCAACTGGATTAAATGTTCATTCCGAAGCACTTCACGGCGAAAAGGTGGGCGTAGGTACCATTATGGCTATTGAAGAGTATGAAAGAATATGCCAAAGCCAAAATCATCAATTTAAAGATTATAAAGAGTATGATGCTGATTTCTTGTATAAAGTTTTTGGAGAGGAAATGTCAAAGGAAATTTCAAAGGAAAATAATAATGATGTGGCATCCGGTATTACTGCCCGAGATATTGAATTTAACTTTGAAAAAATCTGTTGCGAAATTGAAAAACTTCCTCGTGTAGAGTTTTTGAAAGATTTGTATAAAAAACTCGGTATAAAATCAAAACTATCAGATATCGGTGTAGCAGAAGAAAAAGCGGAAAAATTATTGGATTTTTCACCAACTGTAAGAAACCGTTTAACACTAATGAGATTGAGAAAATGTTTGTAATATAGAGAATGGGACTGTTGAAAACAGTCCCATTTAGTTATCTTATGAATTTTAAAGTATCACTTAAAACTTCGCTGCGGCAAGAGTCATTCAGAATTTCGTGGCGACAGTTCTCATAAAGCTTTAAAGTAACATCAGCACCTGATTTTATGAGGTCATTATATACCTGATTTACACCCTTTCCGTAATTGCCTACAGGGTCATCGCTTCCTGAAATCAGCAAAATGGGCAAATCCTTGCGAATTTCTTTATACCACGACCTGCGGTTGCAAAGGTCAGTAAGGGTTATAAGGTCTTGCATTGCAGACACAGTGAATTTAAAGGTGCAAAACTTATCATTTTTGTATTTTTCTATTATTTCGAGCTCTTTAGTAAGCCAACTGTATTTAGAATCACCCTCGAAACGTTTATTATAAGAGCCGAAAGCCATATTGATAATAAAGTCTGATATGTATTTTTCTCCCTTTACTGCTTTAAGTATTTTGCAGAGCAAAATTCCAATGCGGGACATAGGGTTTCTGCCGCCTGTGCCGCAGATAATAAGCTTTGCGTACATATCACCGAAGTTTGTGGCTGCAAGCCGTGCAATAAACGAGCCCATTGAATGACCGAATAGATAAATGGGCTTATCGGGATAGAGATTACTTATGATTTTATCGAAAACACTTACATCATTTACAAGATATTTCCAACCGTTATTATTTGCAATAAAGCCTAATTCACTGTCATCTCTTGCGGTTTTGCCGTGTCCTAAATTGTCATATCCAAAAGCTACAAAGCCGTTTTGAGCAATATATGACATAAGTGGATCATAGCGTTCGATATGCTCGGTCATACCGTGAACAATGTGAAAAATTCCTTTTATTTCACCGTCGGGGATATAAATTCTTCCAACTAATGTGTGGATATTATCAGAACTCGCAGCGGTGATTTCTTTAATTTCAAATGACATACGGTCACTCCTTAAAAAGAGTTTTATTTATTGCCAAATTCCAACCGTTTAAAAGGGTTTCTCTGTGTTTTTCACCAATTGAGCAAACAAATTCGGTGTTATCGGTAGGAATTTTTAAAATTTCTTCTTTTGATTCCCAAAAGCCAACGGCTAAACCTGCTAAGAATGCGGCACCTAAAGCGGTGGCTTCACTGCAAGAGGGACGTGTTATTATTATATCCGATATATCCGCTTGAAACTGCATTAAAAATTTATTATTCGCCGCACCGCCGTCTGCACGGAGCATTCCTATCTCAATGCCGCTATCGTTCTTCATAGCTATAAGCAGGTCGTTTGTCTGATAGGCTATAGACTCTAAAGCGGCACGAATAATATGGTTTTTGTTAGCACCTCTCGTCAGTCCTGTAACAGTGCCACGTGCATACATATCCCAATAGGGCGCTCCCAATCCCGCAAAGGCGGGCACAATATAAACTCCGCCGTTATCTTCTACTGTAAGAGCCGCTTTTTCAGAATCGGCAGCATTTTGTAAAAGTCCTAATTCATCCCGCAGCCACTGAATTACAGCGCCACCGACAAACACACTTCCCTCAAGCGCATAGTTTATGGCTTCATCTTTTTGCGTGGCGGCGATAGTGGTGAGAAGTCCGTTTTTGCTTTTAGGCGCAACCGAGCCTGTATTCATAAGCATAAAACAGCCTGTGCCGTAGGTGTTTTTAAGGTCGCCTTGTGAAAAGCACTTCTGTCCGAAAAGGGCGGCTTGCTGGTCGCCTGCAATACCTGAAACAGCAATATTTTCGCCTAAAATGTTAATTTCACCGTAAATTTCACTGCTTGATTTGACTTCGGGCAACATACTTTCGGGGATATCTAAAATTTCAAGCATTTTTTTATCCCAGCAAAGCCTATGTATGTCAAAAAGCATTGTTCGTGAAGCATTGGTGTAATCAGTGACGTGAATAGCACCGCCTGACAGCTTCCATATAAGCCATGTATCGACTGTTCCGAACAACAGCTCGCCGTTTTCTGCCATCTCACGCGCACCCTCAACATTATCAAGTATCCATTTGATTTTAGTGCCGCTGAAATAAGCGTCCGTTCTCAGTCCCGTAGTTTCTTTTATGTAATCCTCATAGCCTCTGTTTTTCAAATCCTCGCAAATGTCGGCAGTTCTTCTGCATTGCCAAACAATAGCATTATACACAGGCTTTCCGCTTGACTTTTCCCAAACAACAACCGTTTCACGCTGATTGGTAACGCCAACAGCGGCGATTTCGCTCGGTTCTGCTCCTATTTTGGCTATTGCCTCGGTTAAGGCAGAATACTGAGCAGAATAAATCTCTAAGGGGTCGTGCTCAACGAAGCTCGGCTTTGGATATATCTGTGTGAATTCGTGCTGTGCTACTGATACAGGTGTACCTGTTTTATCAAAAAGAATGGCTCTGGCACTTGTTGTGCCCTC
>CAYQFD010000056.1:6774-8362 GCA_964416795.1 uncultured Ruminococcus sp.
ACTCGCGGAACTCTTCGTGTGATTCCGCAAACTATTTCATAACCTATCGTCTGTGCCATTTCTGCTAATGTATTTACGGGCAAATCTTTTCCAAAAAGTATAACCTCGTCACCCATTTTAACATCGGGGATATCGGTTACATCAACGGTAAACTGGTCCATACAAACTCTGCCTAAAATTTTAGCCTTTTTACCGTTTATCAGTACATAAGCCTTGTTAGAAAGGATTCGCGGATAGCCGTCTGCATAGCCTGCGGAAACGGTTGCAACTTTAAGAGTCCTATCAGCCTTAAAAGTCCTGCCGTAGCTTACAGTATCACCCGAATTGATTTCTTTTACCATAGAAACAACTGATTTTAAGGTCATTACAGGGATAAAGCCTTTTTGGAATTCGGGTGAATTTTCGGGCTCTATTCCGTAAAGAATAATGCCTGCTCTTACAGCATCAAGGTGTTTGTCATTGTCTTTAATGATTGCACCCGAATTTGCACAGTGACGCATTTTAGGCTTTAATCCGTTCTTTTCAAAATATTCTACGGATTTTATAAATCTGTCATACTGACTGTCAGTAAAACCGTCCTCATTTTCATTAGTTCTGTCAGACACAGCAAAATGTGTAAATATACCTTCAAAGCTAAGGTTTGGTAGTTTTGCAGAGCTTACTGCGGCATCAAGTCCTTTAAGGCTTTCTGTTCGGCAGTCAAAGCCTAAACGCGACATACCTGTGTCAAGTTTTATATGGATATTAACAGTTATATTTTGTTTTACTGCACATTCTGACAGAAGCTTAGCGTATTCTTCGGAATATACGCATTGAGAAATTTCGTTTTCGGCTAATACACTCACTAAATTGGCGGGGGTATAGCCTAAAATTAAAACAGGATTTTTAATCCCAATCTCGCGTAACTCTATAGCTTCTTCAATATTAGAAACTGCAAAACAGTCAACACCTGCTTTATCCAAAACTGGTGCAATATCCTTCACTAAATGACCGTAAGCGTTGGCTTTTACTACAGCCATCACTTTACTGCCATGCGCCATACTCTTTATTAAGTTCAAGTTATGTACCAGAGCATTAATATCAATTTCTGCCCAAGTTCTGTGTAAAAAATCCAATGACGCCCAATCCTTTAACTGTTTTTTATTTTCCGCGATACAAAACTTGCAAACGGGATAAAAATAATGCTGAGTATTACCCAGAAAAATGAATATAAGGCACAAATCTGACCGCAAAAGTTAAACGGCATTCGACTGTAGTCCCAAACCTTCTTCTTTAATATTATATTAAAAATTATGCCGAATATTAGTTCAATAACGGTCACAAAGCCGCTTCCTATAAGACCTTTTATGAGTAAACTCTTATTTTTCAGTTTTTCGCCCATATTTGCGAAAAAGCAAAAGCAAATTCCACCTGCGGTAAGCATTGACGGGTGTGTAAACCCGCGCCATAATATTTCTATCATTCCGTAGCCCACAGCACCTATGGAAAACAGCATTATTTTTTCTTTTGCTTTTTTCATTAAACCACCCTAAATATATTAATGGTTGGTGAAACACAAGGTGTTTCAGTATGTGGAAACACATACAAT